>NZ_JACJEA010000027.1:0-57664 GCF_014163835.1 Pseudoalteromonas sp. SR43-5 | reverse complement strand
AATCGCGGCGCGAGGTTTGTAACCTAGTGGGCTAAGTAAAAACCGAGCAACAAAGAGTTAATCGTCCCTAGAAAGAACCCAAAGGGCAGCGCATGTTTGGTATTTATGCTGCGTTATCGCCTATTCATGGGGAATAACCACACTACATAGGCTCCGCCTTGCCTAAAAACCAAACATACTGCTGCAAATTCACCCACCAAAGATCAACACGCCCTAGTATATTTAAGTAAGCGCTTAGCTTTGAAAATTAAGCAACCGCTTGCTCTAAAATTTCGCGGCTTTCTTTAAGCGTAATAGCTTGGTTTTCACCAAGAGCAACCATGCCGTGAGCTTCAAGTTTGCCAATAATATTGTCAATAGCAGCGGCTTTATCATCGCCATGTTCAGTAAGCTGGGTCGCTACGTCGAGGCTGTGGTAAAACGCTTCAATTGCTGCAATTGTTTTCTCTGCTAAGTCTTCAGATTGCTCAAGACCAAATACGTTTTTACCCATTTGCTCAAGCTTTGCTTTTTTAACTGCAAATTGGTTACGTAATAAAGAAGGCTGAACAATAGCAAGTGAACGTGCATGATCAACACCGTAAGCCGCTGTAAGCTCGTGACCAATCATGTGTGTTGCCCAATCTTGCGATACACCAGAACCAATTAAACCATTGAGTGCTTGGTTAGCAGCCCACATAAGGTTTGCACGCCATGCGTCATCTTGGTTTTCAAAGTTATCACCTAAAGTTTTAAGCGTTCTTAAAAGTGCTTCAGCGTAACCTTCTTGAACTAATGCTGTTTCAGGGAATGTTAGGTACTGCTCACAGGTGTGAACCCATGCATCTACTAAGCCATTCACAAGTTGGCGCTGCGGTAATGTTTTCATTACATCAGGGTCCATAATCGCAAATTTAGGAAGTACTTCTGGTGATGCAAACGGTAGTTTTTGCTTCGTTGCTTCTTTGCTCACAACTGAGTTTTGGTTAGATTCAGAACCCGTTGCAGGCAATGTTAATATTGCACCGATTGGTAATGCACTAGTAATAGTATGCTTACCAGTAGGAATATCCCAACCTTCGCCATCATAAACGGCTGATGCGGCAATGTATTTAACGCCGTCGATCACTGAACCGCCGCCTACGCCTAATACGAAGTCAATATCTTGTTCTTTACAAATTTTTACTGCTTGGTCTAGCACTTCAATTGTTGGGTTAGCGCCAACGCCCGAAAACTCAACCCAGTCAAAGCCTTCAAGTGCTGCTGCAACTTGGTCGTACACGCCGTTCTTTTTAATTGAACCGCCGCCGTACACTACAAGTACTTTTTGATCTTTTGCGATCAAATCAGATAGTGCCGCAATTTGTTGCTGACCGAATTGGATAAGAGTTGGATTTACGTAGCTAAATTTCATTATTTTGCTCCTAGGTGACGGTTAAATACTAAATAGAATGCTTAGACACTAGCTAAGCTAAATTCCAATGAGTGCATATTAGTAGCAAAACAAACATAAAAAAAGCCCAATAACTCGCAAAAGCTTGCCTAAAACTATCAACATTGTTATTTTACGTAAAATACACTCAATTAAAGATGCCTTTTATGCCCACCATAGCCAATATGTTGCAACAATACGCCGAGCATAATCAATTACTCAGCTTTGAAGGCACCATGGAAACTATCATTCCAGGCGTGTATTTTCATCGAGCAACTAAAAGCTCGCCGCGCCAGCCGCTTATATATAACTCAGGTATTATTATTGTTGGGCAAGGTCATAAAATAATTCACTTTCCTGAACATCAAATAAAATACGGCGCAGGCGACTACTTAGTCCTTGGCGTACCGGTGCCATTAGAGTGTGAAGCATTTACTGATAACGACTTACCCGTTATGGGCATTGCCATAGATATAAACCCTGCAATGCTACACAAACTCGTTAATCAAATAATGCAGCATAAGCCTCTTTCAGCATCATCGTCTTCTGCACAAATTGGCGCAGTACAGTCGGCAACTTTAGATACAGCAATGGAGCTCGTTACTCACCGGTTATTAGCTGTTTTAAATAACCCCATTGAGGCTGACATTTTTGGCGAGGATATAGTAAAAGAATTGGTATATCGCGTACTTTGTGGTCCACAAGGACATACTTTAATAGGGCTTGCTATGCATGATGGGCATTATGCACGTATCGCCCGCACGCTCTCAACTATGCATAGTAGTTATGCCAATCAAATTACGGTTGAAGGGTTAGCTGAAGATGTAAACATGAGCGTATCGTCGTTTCATCGTGCTTTTAGGCAAGTTACGTTTGAATCCCCTCTACAGTATTTAAAAAAAGTACGCTTAGCTAAGGCTAAAGAGCTTATAACCACTAGTGGAAGTAAAGCCAACGAAGCTGCATTAAAGGTTGGCTATACCAGCCCATCGCAATTTAGCCGCGAATTTAAACGCCACTTTAATAAAACACCTAGCGAAGTATTAACTCAATTACACAGTTAATTTAACTAATTAACTAATAGCTAAATAGGTGGGCTCTGCTAGTATAAAAAAATGTAGTTGAGCTTGGAAGTGCTTATGGCTGACAAAAAATATCATAAAAATACAGTTCCTAATATTTTACACGGAGGTGCTAAATACGTATTTCTTTTTTTTATTTACTTAATAGCATTTAATAGCAATGCAGGCGATTTTTGCGATATTACCCCCTTAAATAGTCAGTCCCCTCCATCATCTTTACAACCTAATACAACTTCTGAACTTCAGGCAAAACGCGGTACAAACCAATTTCAGCTTAACTGCTTGTTAAAGCGTGGCGGCGTACTTTCGTTTTTGCGCCCAGGTCTTGATGATTTTACATGGCAGCAAAACGGTGTAATAAAGCAGCCATTAAAATCGGCACAAGTGGCATTTTTAATGGACTCAGGAAACTTTACAGCCATTATTACAGTTGAGTCAAAACTTAACTATACACCACGCTTTAAGTGGCAAAATACACAAGTTTTTTTTAAAGAAACACAGCAACATAATCTCATTATGGGTGCTTTTTATGGGCTGTGTATCACACTCATTTTTTACGTATTTATAATGGGCTACAGGCTTCACGACAAGATATTTAAGCTATACAGCGCTTATATTTTTTGTATTGGCAGCTTTATTTTGCTTCAAGAAGGCCAACTCTATTTATTTATAACTGACCACGTTTCATCACTCCTATTTGATTTATACTTACTCAGCATAGGTTTAACAGTACTCAGTGCTACATGGTTTATGTGCGCATTACTTGAACTAAACAATAGATGGCCAAAAACAAGTAAGATTTTAAAAATTATGGCCGGTATTGTTATGTGCTTTTCTTTAATAAAAATATTGTTCAGTAACACTTTGATTTGGCAAATAGCTGGCAACATCATGGCTTACGGCTCATTAATTATTGTGACTGTTATTTTTGTTTTAGCGGCACAACAGGCTCGCAAAGGAATACGCGAAGCAACGCTTGTTTTTGTAGCATTGAGCTTGGTGCTCGTAAGCATGGTATTTAGAGTATTACTTATTAATCAAAGCCCATTTATGCAACGTTACGGATTTATTTTGGCTTTCGCTGTGGAGTCATTTTTACTAGCAGTAGCTGTTTCTAGGCGTATTAGCCGTATGCGAATCGCACAAAAACGCGCCGAAACCGAAGCCGATTACGATCACCTTTGTGGCATTTTAAACCGCCGTGGCTGGGGTAAAAAATCATCAGAGCTGATTGAGCTGCATGCAAAAAAAGGCGGAGTTTTATGTTTAATGTATATAGATTTAGATGACTTTAAACAGATAAACGACAATTATGGGCATGCCGTAGGCGATGAAGCTTTATGTAAAGTAGCCGCCAGTTTAAAAAGTATTGTACGCACCAGCGATGCAGTCGGCCGCTTAGGCGGCGATGAATTTGTAGTACTTGCCCACTTTTACAGCAAAGCGCAAGTAAGCCCAAAAACACACCATCTAAAAATAGAGTTAGATAAACTCGCCATCACGCATAACGACCAGCCTATTGCTATAAAGGCAAGCATTGGTAGCAGCGTATTTAGTGAGCCTCCTAAAAATATTGACGAAATTTTAAAAGCCGGCGACACCGCTATGTATCATGAAAAACTACAGCGTAAAGTAAAGCCGCTCACTTTAGTTGATAGCTAGCTTTAAGTATTTAAAACCGTAGCTGGCTTAGCAAACTGCTTACGGTTTATATAGTGGCTAAAAATAATAGTAAATAACGTTGAGGCTTGTTTGCCAATAAAGTGGGCAACACTACCCATTACCGCTAAAATAACCGGAAAGGTAGAGATTAACCGCTCCACGCAGACCCTATATGCTGTGATATAAACGTAACAAGTACGATAAAGCCCGTCACTAATATCATTTTACCAAAAGCTCCCAGCGGGCATTTAATGGTTTTGCATCAACTGATATATTTAGCCTTGTAGAGATAATAGCTAAACCGAGTAAAATACAAAGCGAAATCACCCTCGCCACAATAATATTCACTGGTAAAAATAAAGTAATAACGCTAAATACACACCAAATACTCAACGCTGTAAAAAGCGATTTAAGCATTCCAAATCTTTGTGAAACAACCAAGTAACTAAAACAAAATAAGCCTATACCGCTCATACCATAAAGAGAGGCCACCGCTGAGTTAGCTGCAAATAATTTACCTTGTTCTAATGCTATAAAATAAGAAATAGGCCAGAGGTAATAGGCAAACCAGGAATTATGCCGCTAACAAAACTACCAAAGCGTTTTTGGGCGAATGTTATTAGTAAAATAAGCAAAGGTGCAATTATGAGTTTAAGCAGCATAAATAACAATAAAATATGAGAGCTGAAATTAAGTCTAGGTGTCTATACTTATATTGTAGAGTGAATAAAAATCATGTATGTAGCGTAATTTTTTTACCTGTAAATATTAACTAATTTATCAAAACACTGATTAATAGTTATAAAAAAACCACTTATTGAAGTGGTTTTTTAGCTTAACTTAAGCAACAGCATTTATACTTTTTTAAATAAAACCTCTGGGTTTACCATGGTTTTCATTTCAAGCACATTGCCATTTGGATCTTCAATAAAAAACGTTTCTTGCTCAAACTCATCACCAATAAAACGGCGGTATGGTTTATCTAGGTATTCAATACCCGCATCTTCAATACGTGTTTTTAACCCGTTAAATTCATCTTCAGATAAGTGAATACCAAAGTGAGGTACTGCTACGGCTCCCATATCAACATCATGGCGAACTGTTGGTAGGCGCTCAACGCTTTGGTGTAAGGTAAGTTCATTGCCCCAAAAATCTATATCTACCCAGCGACCTTCTTCACTATTACCCGTTTTACAGCCTAGTACGTCACAATAAAACGCTTTAGCCACTTTTAAATCGCCAGCCGGAATAGCCAGATGCAAACAGTTAGACATAAATAACCCTTGGTTAACACTTTAATACATTAAATTATCGCCATTATACATAATTTGTGATTTATAGAACATTAACAGCAACGCTATTAAGCATATTTAATACCTAAGAGTCGTTTAAAAAACACGCTTTTTAAATGTGTAATTACTTATAACATTTATTTGTTAGAGAGTATTAGAAAGCGCAAAAGGATTAGTTTAAAATGCGCCGCTATGATTAAATTCTTACTTTTAAAATTCATTACTTTCTTTTTAGGCTTTGTAGCTTGCTTTGCTATGCACACTACTTTTGCACTGCCTTTAGTAATTTCTGCCGCGCTAACGGGGCTTATTGGCTCTTTTATTCCTTTTCCTGCGCGTTATAAAAACCATCCTTATGCTGCAATTTATGCTGGTAGTTTTGCCGGTATGTGTTCAACCCATTTAATTACCAGTTACTGGGAAATTGCTATTATTTCGCTTATTGGCTCAAGTTTGTATGTGCTTACTATGAATATGTTTACAGGCTTTGGTGGCAAACTTGGTAGTGTCGCTTTTGCAAGCGTGGCACTTTTTGTATTAGCTAAAGGAATCGTACTATGAGTATTGAATACCCATTACTTGTACTGCTTGGTGCTTTTTTAACGTTTTACTTAGCTAAACATAGTCGCTTTGATGGTATAAGAGCATCCTCTTCACTTTCTATTATTGCTTACTTAATTTTTAGCGCATTGAATTTAAACCCCGATTTATACGCAATTATATTTTTTGGCGGTACATTTATAGGCATGAGCGCCCCGCATCGTTTTGGTATTTATACCGTAGCAAGCTCATCTGTTTTATTTTCAATATTATTTGAATTTCTTGTACCAAAACTTGACGGCTACGGTGGTGCACTAGGTATTAGTGCATTTTTATCTGTATGTATTTGCCATACCTGTATTTTGTTAGGTGCCCCAAGAAGTAAAAAACCACCACCAGTTCAATAAAAAATTATTGAACTGGTCTAGTTTCTCCCTGCATTCGCTTTAATATAGTAGAGAAATTAGAGTGTAAAATATTCATGTTTTAAGCTGTTCTTTTTCTCTGCAAGTCTGTTAGAATCTTTCGCGAACTTTATTTACCCTAAATAAAGACAATCATATATGGATTTATGAAAATGAAAAAACTAATCGCAGTAGCTGCACTATCTTTACTACCTTTCTCAAATGCAATGGCTGACCAAGATATTGGTTGTGGTCTTGGTTCTATGTTATTTGCAGGTCAGCAAGGTAAAGGCGTTAAAATTTTAGGCGCTACAACAAACGGTACTTCTGGTAACCAAACTTTTGGTATCACTTTTGGTACTTTAGGTTGTGATGGTACTGGTACAGTAACGTCTTCAGAAAAAATTGCTTTATTCATCGACGGTAACATGGAGCAACTTGCTCGTGATATGTCAAAAGGTGAAGGCGAAACTTTAGCTACTCTAGCTGAAGCTTGGGGTGTTGCAGATCAAGATAAAGCAGCATTCAACGCGCTTGCTCAAGCACAGTTTTCTTCAGTATTTACTTCTGAAAACGTAACTTCGCAAACAGTTTTAGAAAACCTAAACACTGTTCTTGCAAGTAACGCACAACTTGCTTCTTATACTCTTTCTTAATCAGCTAAATTAGCCGGTTTTATACGTATAAATAAAGCCGCTGGAGTATTTCTCTAGCGGCTTTTATTGTTTAGTGATTATGAAAAAAATATTCTTTGTTTTATCAATTGCGCTGTTTAGTACTTACGTAAACGCTCAAAGTTTTAAAAATGACACCTTAGCAACCGACCCTTACTGGCTCAAATTAGGTCATTACCGTGGGGCCACATTAGGTGGTTGGAAAAGTGAAGTAGATAGTGCTGAGTTTTTTTTATCTCCTATAGGTAAAACAAGTCCACTGGACGAACTTGAAGCCACTATAGCCGCATTTAGTGGTAAAAATACTGACCCAAAAACAACACAATCTCGCTGTCGGTTTCCAGCACGCTATAAATGGCTAAAAACAAAAATTAAAAATAACTGGCCCGCGCTTAATTGCCCAGAGCTTCAAACGTGGCAAAAAATAATAAACCCAAAAGGGGTTACGTTAGTTTTTCCTACTGCATTTATGAATAGCCCATCATCAATGTTTGGTCACACCTTACTTCGTATTGATGCAAAAGATCAGACCCGCCATAAAGAGTTGCTCGCATTTGCGGTTAATTTTGCAGCAGAACCAGACGGCTCAGACAATGCAGCTATGTACGCACTAAAAGGCCTGATTGGCAGCTATCCTGGTAAATTTTCGCTTATGCCGTACTATAAAAAAGTACGCGAATATAATGATTTAGAATCTCGTGATATTTGGGAATACAAACTTAATTTATCTGAGCCACAAGTAGAGCTTATTTTATTGCACTTATGGGAGCTACAATCAGCTACATTTGATTACTTTTTTATTGATGAAAACTGCTCCTACCAATTACTTGCATTATTACAACTCGCACAAGAGGACCTTGATTTAACATCGTCATTTAATATGCAAGCTATTCCATCAGATACCGTTGCAATACTAAGAAACAACAACTTACTACAAACACCTAATTACCGCCCTGCTTTTGGCACTAAGCTTTACCATTACTCTACTCAAATGACTAACGAGCAACTTGATGATGCAAGAGAGTTAATGCAAGGTGGCTCCCTCAATACTCGTAATTACTCACAGTCGCAATTAGTCGCAATATTAGAAATGGCGTATGAATGGTTAAATTTTGAATTTTACGATAAAGCATTAAAGCGTGAAGAAATTGCACCGCGACTAACTAAGCTACTACTAATTCGCAGCAAATATAAAGTAGCTTCGCCATTTACTAAGCCAAGTCGTCCTATTGCTTCTCCAGAGCAAGGTCATGGCTCTTCTAAAGTAACGCTTGGAAGAACTGAGTATGCCCATCAAAGTGACTTAACAAGCTTTGCGTATCGCCTTGCATACCATGATTTATTAGATAGCTCAGCTGGATTTATTCCTGGTGCTCAAATTAGCTTTTTTGATATTGAAGGAGCCATAAGCGATAAGGGTAACACGCGACTTGAGCATTTTTATTTATTAGATGCTATGTCACTTGCACCCGATAACCGCGTGTTTGATAGCTGGTCTTGGAACTTTAAAATGGGCTTTGATCGTCAGCCTAATAATAATATTCAACAAGGTCGTTGGTTTGCTAAAGGTGGATACGGAAAATCAATCGGTAACCCAAACACGTTACACGGCTATTTACTTGGCCAAGTTGAATTTAATAATGGTGACATAACAGACAACCTAACAACAGGCATTGGTAGTGAAGCTGGTGCAATATGGCAAATAAATAACAGTCATAAACTCGCTCTTACAGCAAACATAACATGGTTAATAGATGGCCAAGCAGATAAACACAGTGACTTTGCAATAAAGTGGAATTACTCCTTATCACGTAATTTATCTATACGTACTGAACTTAAAAACCAACATTGGTATACAAGTAGTACATCGGCTAAATTTGCAATTCAATACTACTTTTAATCATTGCATATACCCACAAGGGCTCAATTATTTTTACAGCGCTTGTGGGTATATAAAACTTTACTCAATACACGTTCAATTTTCACTTCTTTAATTATGCAATAGACTCTCTACATACCTATTCATTTACTTATTTTATACATTTGAGTATATATTTCAGACAAGACCCTTTAAACTCAAAGTATTGTAGTTAGAAAGATTCTCTTATGTATCTGCGTGTTGTAGTTTTCATTTTCGTTTTTATTTTTTGCAGTAATGTAAGGGCAGTAAGCTCTCTTACTTTTATTGCCGAAGATTTACACCCTTACCATTTTAAAAACAAAAGCGGTGAAGCTGACGGAGCTTCCGTTGATATTGCTAAGGCTGTTTTAAGAGAAGCAAAGCTACAAGCTAAATTTGAAATAATGCCAATGGCACGAGCCTTTCATCAGCTAGCAGCTAATCCAAACACAATTATGCTCTCTTTATTAAAAACTCCCGCTAGGCAAAGTCAGTTTAAATGGTTAGGAGCGGTATACTTTACTGATGCCTACCTAGTTAGTTTAAAAAGCCATAAAGACGAAGTAACTCATTTAAATCATGCAAAATTTTATAAAGTAGGCACTATTCGTGGATATTTGAGTGCCAAATATTTAATAAAGATGGGGTTTGAAGAAGATAAAAATTTAATACTAGCTAGTTATTATCAGCAGGCATGGCAAATGCTTTATAAGGGTAGAACTGACTTTGTCCTTATGAATACACTCACCTTAGATAATGAACTAAAAATGTCAGGGCTCGACCCAGACTTAATAACTAAACGACTTCATTTAGCTGATTTTCCTTCAATACTCTATTTTGCTGCTAATAATCAGCTTGACGATAAAACAGCAAACTTAATCTCGCAGGCATTAAAAACTATAAAAGTAAGTGGCGAATACCAAGCCATTTTAAAAAAGTGGCAACTCCCTCTTCCTCCTTCTATAAATTAAACCTATTTAAATAAGTATATTAGCAAACATCAAGCGCTACCAAATATGATGAAAAACACCTCTGTTTAACAATTTTAAATAACATAATAACGTTAACCAACCCTATTGGTTAACCAAAACACCGTCATTAAAATAACAATTAATTATAAAAAACTACAAATTGGTAAGTTTTAATTTTTAAATTGGTATGTTAGATTGAAGTTAAGCGACGCCTGTACCGCGCAATTTTTACTTCATCACACAGAGACAATAATGATAAAAAATACATCCACATTTAAACTTACGGCTTTAGCCGTTATCACACCTCTACTTTTTACGGCTTGTTCAAGTACCCAAAGCACTAATCAGCAAAGCGATGCGCCGGTACCTGCAACAAAGTTTGATTTATCACACTGGAAAATAAATGTACCAGTTGATTTAAACAACGACGGTAAAATTGATGAAATAGATGTAGAAGAAATTCAGACTTACGCACACCCTGATTTTTTCTATCTTGATGATAAAGGCTACATGGTATTTACCTCGCCTAATAAAGCGCTTACAAGTGCTAACTCTACTAATACCCGTAGTGAACTTAGACAAATGATCCGTGGATCAAATACTAAAATTAAAACTAAACACTCTAAAAACAACTTTGCTTTAGCTGTTCACCCGCTATCTGACCGATTTGGCTCTGTTGGTGGAAAAATGGAAGCAACGTTAAAAGTAGATCACGTTGCGCTACGTGCAACTGATCCTGATAAAAAAGCGGCTTACTCGGTTGTTGTAGGGCAAATTCACGCAGGTAAAGATCAGGCACTTATTGATACCAAGCTTGGTTATGGCTGGGGCAATGAGCCACTTAAAATATATTACAAAAAATGGCCAGGGCATAAAACAGGCTCAGTTTTTTGGAACTACGAACGTAACTTACCTAAAACCAATCCTGACCGTAAAGACATTACTTACCCAGTTTGGGGTAATACATGGGAAAACCCTAACGAGCCTGGCAGTGCCGGTATTGCACTAGGTGAAGAATTTAGCTACACGGTCAATGTGTATAAAAATGTTATGCACCTTACATTTAGCGCACAAGGCAAAGAAGACGTTAACTACTCTATTAACTTAGGTAATAACGTAGATGCTTATGGCAAAGTGGACGAAAAAGACCATCCACATGGTTACGCTGCAGATTGGCATTACTTTAAAGCCGGCGCTTATAACCAATGTAGCACTAAGAGCGCTAAAGGTATTTGGTACCCAGGTTGTTTAGGCACTGGCGATTGGACTACAGATAAACAAAATGGCGATTACGCTCAAGTAAGCTTTAGTAAACTAGAGTTAAGCCCAGCGACACCGCCAACAAAATAACTAGGCTAGTACAGCCTCAGATAAGTAATTTTTTAGTGATGTAAACAGTGGCGTTGGTAGATTATTAATATCGCACCAGCGCCACTTTAAACATTTATTAGGCTCTTTAAGCTCAGGCTCTCCGCCTTCAAAATCAGCTTTTACATACAGCGTAATATAGTGCTTGTTCTCTGCTGTAAAAATATCATTGGTAAAATCAAGCTTAGTAATTTTACTTACCTTTAAACCTGTTTCTTCAAACACTTCTCGTATTGCACATTGCTCAACACTTTCACCAAACTCTAAATGTCCACCAGGTGTTGCCCATGTATTAGCACCATGCGCGCCAATGCGCTCACCTAGTAAAATTGTGTTTTGATGCTTTATGATAACCGCAACCCCTACTCTTACTACGTTACTCATATCGTATTTTCTCTTATTTTTACTGCCCGCCATGCTGAACCACACGCTTTGTGTTGTCAATTTTGTATTTTTAAAACCAGTGTATTGATTAACTTTTAGCCGACCAAGGTCGAATAGCTTGCTTGCTAAAAAAAGCCTACATTTTGTAAGGTCTCTCACACACAAATTTAGTTTTAGGAGCCTTACATGTCAGGCAAATATAAACAGCAATATAATGGTTTTAAACAAAACCCAGCCCAATTTTGGCTCGAACAAAGTAAAAATATTCCGTGGTATAACCCCCCCACAAAAGCATACACACAAGACGACGACGGGCTTTACCATTGGTTTAGTGACGGGCAATTAAACACCAGTTTTTTAGCACTAGACCAACACGTTATTGCCGGATTTGGCGAGCAAACTGCACTGATTTACGACTCCCCAGTCACTAATACAAAGCAAACTTATAGCTACTCACAACTACAACAAGAAGTTGCTAGATTTGCAGGCGTAATACAATCGTTAGGTGTTACAAAAGGCGACCGCGTTGTTATTTATATGCCAATGATCCCACAAGCTGTTATTGGTATGTTGGCGTGCGCTCGTCTTGGGGCTATTCATTCGGTGGTATTTGGTGGGTTTGCTGCACACGAATTAGCTGTACGCATTGATGATGCCAAGCCCAAACTTATACTTAGCGCCTCATGCGGTGTTGAAGTAAACAGCGTTATTGAATACCAACCACTTATTGATAACGCAATAGACTTAGCTGCGCACAAAGTAGAACACTGCGTTATTTATCAACGTCCACAAGTAACCGCCACTCTTAAGCCTAAACGAGACATAGATTGGACTCAGGCAATGCAAACGGCTGCAAGCGCAGATCCGGTGCCTGTAAATGCAGATGATCCGCTTTATATTTTATATACCTCAGGCACGACAGGCACACCCAAAGGCGTAGTACGCGAAAATGGCGGTCACGCAGTGGCAATGCAATACAGCATGGCAACCGTTTATGGTATGAAGCCCGGCGACGTATTTTGGGCAGCGTCTGACATTGGCTGGGTAGTTGGGCACTCTTATATAGTTTACGCACCGCTAATGTATCGCTGCGCGACCGTATTATATGAAGGTAAACCCGTTAAAACGCCCGATGCTAGTGCATTTTGGCGCGTGGTAGAAGAATATAAAGTAAATGCATTATTTAGTGCCCCCACCGCCTTTAGAGCAATCAAAAAAGAAGATCCAAATGCCGATGGTTTTAATCAATACGATACCTCAAGCTTAAAACGTTTGTTTTTAGCTGGCGAGCGGTTGGACCCTCCCACTTACGAGTGGCTTAAAGAAAAAACCAAACTGCCAGTGCTCGATCATTGGTGGCAAACAGAAACCGGCTGGGCTATTGCTTGTAACCCTGTAGGGCTTGAGTACTTAGCAACAAAACCTGGCAGCTCTACCCTGCCAACTCCAGGTTTTGACGTGCGAATATTAGATATGGATGGCAATGAATGCGCAGCTAACGAGCAAGGCGCCGTGGTAATTAAACTGCCACTTCCACCAGGTTGCCTACCAACTATTTGGCAAGATACCCCGCGCTTTAAAGCAAGCTACCTAAATGAATACGAAGGTTATTATTTATCTGGCGATGGTGGTTATATTGATGAAGACGGCTACCTATTTATTATGGGCAGAACCGACGACGTTATAAATGTAGCAGGCCATAGGCTTTCTACCGGCGAAATGGAAGAGATAGTAGCCGCGCACCCTGCTGTTGCTGAATGCGCTGTTTTTGGTGTGAACGATCCTCTAAAGGGGCAACTTCCTATGGGAATGATCGTGCTTAAGAATGATTTTATGGGCTCAAGTACCGACGTAGAACAAGCGCTTGTTTTAAGTGTTCGTAATCAGATTGGCGCTATTGCGTGCCTTAAAAATATAGTTAGCGTAGATAGGTTACCTAAAACTCGCTCGGGTAAAATACTGCGTAAAAATTTGCGCCAATTGGTTGATGGCGAAGAGCTACAAATACCTTCAACCATAGATGATGCCAGTATCTTTGAAGAAATAAACCAACAACTAACGCAAAGATAAACCCAACCAAGCTATCTAAAGCCATTTTTATAATGGCTTTTTATTTCATCCTTATATTTGATCCTTTTACTTAAGCTTAAGCTTTAATTTAACCAATAGCTGAAATTTTTTACTGCTTAATGCTTTCTTCTTTTAATAGCGTTATTAATTTAATCAATTTAAAAAGGAATGGTGTATGCCCCGCTTGCTACAAAAACTATTAACCACAGCCCTATTGTTTATAGGCTTTGCCACACAAGCCTATGAAATAGAAGACTTAGGAGATGGCTTACACCGCTTTATAGACGACAGACACCGCTCAGTATTTTTAATCACTCCTGAGGGTGCAATAGTTACCGACCCACTTAATAAAAAAGCCGCCACGTGGTTAAAGGAGCAAATTAAAACTCGCTATAACGTACCGGTAAAATATGTTGTATATAGCCATAATCACAGCGATCATATTTACGGCGCCGAAGTATTCAAAAGCCCGCACACCACTTTTGTGGCGCATAAACTCGCCGCGCAAGATATTAAAAACACACAAATGAAAACGGTAATGCCCAGCCTTACTTTTGATAACGAGCTACTACTTACCCTTGGTGATTCAACAGTAAAGCTTAACTACCATGGTCCAAACGATGGTCGTGGTTCGGTTAGTATATTATTCGAAAAGCAAAAAACCTTGTTTGTGGTTGATTGGATTGTTATTGGCAGAATGCCGTGGCAAAAACTGTGGAGTTACGATATTCAAGGCATGATTAACTCAACTCAAGCGGTACTCAAATATGACTTTAATACTTTTGTAGGCGGACATGCCGATATTGGCAGTAAAGCAGATGTAGCGCGTTACTTAAGTTATTTAGAGCTTTTGTATAGCCAAGTAACCGCAGGCGTTTTAGCCGGTAATACGCTTGACGAAATTAAACAAAATGTAAAATTAGACCAATTTAGTGACTTTAAACAGTTTGATGCATGGTTACCACTTAACATAGAAGGCGTGTACGAGCGTTTAATGGAAGAGTCTGGTATGGGTTGGCGCAGCGATTTATAAGTTTGAACTCAGTGGACTAAGCTCTGAGCTCTAAACTCAATATTGTAAGCATTGGTATTGGCGTATTTAACGCAGTACCAATGTACTTATTAATTAGTTAAATAGACGTCAAAAGCCATATAAGTCACCTTTACAATATCCTTACGTTTGCTTACAGCACTATACAAAAAAAAAGTTTATCCTAGGCTTTGTGTTAAGCTACATAGGACTAATAAACATGAACTTATCTTTAAAAGTAGTTTTAGTAATGACGACCGCGCTTATTATGAGCGGCTGCACAGTATATCAACATGGTCCCAGTGCGCATAAACCACATAAAAAAGTCGTTAAAGTAGTTACGCCTGCTTTAGTAACTGAGCACAACTCTCCCAACATTGTGATCGTAAAAGCCAAGCCCACAAAACAAGCCTGCACTAAACACGATGATCATTGGCATTGTAAGGCTCGATAAAAACTCTTTGATTGAGTAAAATTAGCAATCTAAACGTTACTAATATCCGCTTGCGATCTTATTTTCAGCTACTTCCATACTTTTCTAAAATACTGAAAAAACCTGACTAGCAAAACTCGAAAGCATGGTTAATTAGCGTTCATACTTTTAATTTCCTCTATTGTGTACGGAAGGCTCTTCCTATGCGCGACTGAGTAGTAATTAGAGCATAACGGGATCAAATCTTTTATTGGGCAAACTACATTATTTTTAGTTATGTCATATCCAGTTAAAGCTCCTTTAAGTTCGCCTTTAACATAAGCATGGAGTATTTTCATTGTTTCGTAGCCACCACCTCTTTCAGGAGCAACTATTTTTAATACATTTCCTGAATCCAGCGATGGCTCTTAGACTCAACGAGAAAAGACTTTAAAACTTTAAACTCGATATCCTCCATAAGACTTCCGTGAGCTAATTAATAGCAGCAAGAGCAGGTTTACTTTAAGTGCTTTAAAACCGTTCATATTGATTGTTTATGCTAGATTTTTTCAGAATAGAACTTAAGGAAACGATAGTAAAACTCGGCTCTCCCACTATCACAAGATACTACCAAACTTCCGTCATATAAGTATTTAAGTGCATTTTCAACCGAAGCTTCAATTAAGTCTACCAACATCACAGGATTGACAATCGTAGACATGCTGTTATTTAGTTTATTAAAATCACCATCCCATGGTATGTCTGGATACTTTATCAAATCATCTGAATTTTTATCAAATACGAAACTATGATTTGGTTGGTTAGGTCGTTCAGCTTTCGATAAACATGATGCCGTATGCAAAAATGAATTTCTTAATGCATATAATGTTTTTGTATCTCTATCATTCTCAGAAAAACCACAAAAATAATATAGAGACTTTTTTATTGAGCTTGCATTAATGTCACTATAAGTAGGGATATCACTTCTTGAATAACAAAAACCAAGCTGATCTAAAACAGTGAATGCTGAAGCAAGGGGTAGAAAATTCTGAGAATATCTATAAAATTTAGCGTGCCTGATCTCTCCTATAACTAAAGGAAGAACAGATTGTATTTGTCCATGCTTTATGTCGTTATAGTCTCGAGCATTTAGATGAACAAATGCTAGTTCATTAAAAGTAAGCTCTTTTAGAACCTTATCTTTAATTGAATTATAATAGTCGATATATTGCATGTTACTCCATTAACCCTAATAATTTAGTAGCACATAATTCACGTGTATTTCCATTCGCGCTACACTCGCATCCTTTCTATTTATAGTTTTAGCAAATTACTTAACACATTACTATCACTAAGTTTTTTATATTCTCAGCGTTAAATTAAATATTTTTGAATGTAAAAAACCTAAGTATTAAGAAAGTCTATTAACTAAAATCAACCACCACTTCATAACGCCCTGGCATGTCGTTTACTTCATATACCCAACCATGTCGTTTTATTATTTTTTCGCTTAACTCTAATCCTAAACCGTAGCCAATATTGGTAGGCTTATTTGCGCTATTAGTAACGTGTGACGTATCAGTTTGTGCGCTACTATTTACTATAATCACACGGCTACCCTGCTGAGTAATTCGCACTTGCCCTTGTTGCGTATGCTGATACGCATTACGTATTAAGTTAGTAAGCACAATGTGGCATGCGGTGGCTTCGGTATTAATAGTCGTATTTTGGTTATCGGTATTTATAAGTACATCAACTTGTTTTGAATTGAGTAAATAATCGAGTTCGTTACTCAAGGTCGTTATTTTTTCGGCTAGGTTTACGGGCTCTGGTGCACTTTGCTGGTCGTCATTTCTGCTAAGCCACAATAACGTCTCGGTTAAATCGCTCATGGTTAAACCGGCGCGCTCTATTCGCTGCAGTGTAAGGTGTTGTTTATCGCTTAAAGGTGCTTTTTCGCTTAAGCGGTTAAGTAATTCAACGTTGCTACGAATAACCGAAATTGGCGTACGTAACTCGTGGCTCGCATAACTTAAAAAGCGCTGCTCTCGCTCAAGGCTGTCGTGAGCAGAAAGCAAGCTACTGCGTATTAGCGTTGCCAAGGTATTTAGTTCGTTATAGGTAAAGTCGGGCGGCGTGTTTTGTAAATTATTTTGATTTAGCGACTTAGCCCAACCGCGTAGTGACTCTACTGGTTTAGCTATTTTTTTCATTACCATAAACAAAAAGAAGGTAAATAAAGCAATTGCCGTAACCCCTGTTAACGCTATCCATGCCAACTTTTTTATAGGTTTATCGGGTGAGCTTTGTTTTTTAAGGCGCTCTTTTTCAAGCATAATACGTGATACGTAACGGGGCTCCCCTGCAGGGTTTTGAAAATACGCTACAAAATAGAGGTCTTCCGGCATTGAAAAAAACGATGGTTTTACTTTGCTTTTTTGTAGTACGCCAACCTCTGTAGGCTTTGTAAAGCGTTGCTGAATTTCGCTTGGCATGTCTTCCCAGCGACTCGCTATTTTAAAGCCAATCATTTCTGCAGGTTCACCGTTTTTAACCTCAGTAGATTGCGAAAGCGCATGCATTACGCCATTTAACCCTCGGTCTAAGCCATCAATAAAATAATTAACACTTAAAAACGAAAAACCAATTGCCATTAATGAACTTAAAAGCACCATGGTGGCAAAAAAATACAACCTCAGGCTGGGTCTAATTTTCATGCTTGTGTCTCATTTTTTAATTTTAGCGCAAACCCCACACTAGGTATTGTTTCTAGTACGGCTTGGCAATGCGCTTGCTCTAGCTGTTTACGCAAATGATGAATATGCACTTTTAAGCTATTGCTGTCTGGCTGATCGTCTCCCCATATTGCTTGCATAATTACCTGTCGGGTTACCGGTTTTTGCTGCTCTCGTACAAGCACTTCTAATAACTTAAAAGTAATGGGTGATAACTTTAAACTGTGCTCTGCCACTGTTGCTGTATGCGCGGTTAAATTAAGTGTTAAATTAGCAAATGTAAGTCGCTTAACCTCTCCACTTTTACGCTTTGCTAATACTTGAACCCGCGCTACTAGCTCTTTCATGGCAAAGGGTTTTACTAAATAGTCGTCGCTACCGGCTGCAAACCCCTCAAGCTTATTGTCGAGGCTATCGCGCGCTGTCAGCATTAATACAGGTATATCAATGCCTTGCTCACGCAATGTTTTACACATGGTTAAACCGTCCATTTTGGGCATGTTTACATCTAATATAATCATTTGATATTGATTACGTTCTATTAAATTTAAACCCATTACGCCATTGCTTGCATGGTCACACTCTATTGACTCAATTTCGAGATAATCAACAATGGTGGTTGCCAAGTCTATGTCGTCTTCAACCAGTAGTACGTTTATCATTAAGAGGCTACTTCCTGCGTTTTATTTTTAGCACCTAGCGATATTAGCACAGCATCAATACCACGCTTAGCATCGGTTTGAATCATCAATAATGCCGGTATAAGTATTAAGGTAATAACCGTGGCAAACAAAATACCGTAGCCAAGTGATGCCGCAGCAGGGATTAAAAACTGTGCCTGCATTGAGGTTTCGCTAAGTAGCGGCACTAAGCCTGCGTACGTCGTAATTGAGGTAAGTAATACCGCACGTAATCGGCTCGTACACGACTCAACTATGGCATCGTGCGTGCTCATGCTCTCTTCTTTTACTAGTTCGTTAAAGCGTGAAACAAGTAATAAGCTGTCGTTTACAACTACCCCACTGAGCGCCAAAATACCATTTAACGACAATATACTAATGGTTAAGTCGTTCCACCAATGTCCTAAAATAGCGCCCACAATGCCAAACGGAATTGCTACCATAATCAACATAGGTTGAATGTACGATTTAAGCGGAATAGCCAGCAACACGTAAATAACTAATAAAGCGGCTACAAACATAGTGCTCATTGAGCTGGTGGTTTCGCTTTGTTGCTCTGCCTCTCCTGCAAAATACACACTTAAGTTAGGAAATTGCTGTGTTAACTCAGGAATTAAGTCGCGCTTTAAGTTAGCAACTAACTCGTTTGGAGCAATCACGTTTTTATCCACTTGGGCGCTTAAATAAATTGCACGAAGTCCATCAATGCGGGTTATTTCATCTTGCTGATATTCACTGCTTACTGTGGCTACGTTAACTAAAGGGACAACCGTGCCATCAGGCAGGCGAATACGCGACTGCATTATATCGGCAGGTGTTTTACGAGCATCTTCTGGGTAGCGTACACGTACTTTAACTTCGTCTTTATTACGTTGGTAGCGCTGTACAACTGCACCACCAAAGGCTTGCAGTACTTGCTTTGATAAACTAGCTGTATCCATGCCAAGCGCGCGCCCTTGTGCATTTAGGGTAAATTTAAGTTGTGGCTGACCTGGGTTTAAGTTGTCGTCTATTCCGTTAACGCCTGCGGTATTTTGTAAGCGCTCCTTAAATAGTGCGCCCGCCGCCATTACGGTTTCGTCGTCCCACGCTTTAAGCTCAACTTTAAAGTTATCAACCATTTTACGCGTGGCTAATATTTGTAATTTTTTACTGCCCTCAAGGCTACCTGCTACGCGCTGCCACTCTTGAGCAAATTCGCTTGCTGTAAAAGCGCCTTCGTTTAATAGCTCAACGCTTACTTCACCGCTGGTGTCGCTGCTACTAATGACTTGTAGGCTGGTTATTTCGCTTTTGTCAGAGTTCAACTTAGTCATTAAGTTTTGCTCAGCTTGTAATGCACTTTGCTCAAGCGTTAGTAAGTTTGTGTTTGTTTGCCCATAAGCGGCGTCGTTTTGCATAACCAAATCGGCTGTTACGGTATCGCCTGCAATACTTGGGAAAAAACCAACTTTAACTGTGCCTGTCATCGGCATGCCAATAACTAATATAAAAAAGGCGATAAACGCAGCCACTACGGCGTATCTAAAGCGCAGTGAAAATTCAATAACCTTGCAGTAAATGTTTTTACTAAACCAGCTTAAGCCGCTATCAGCACCATGTTGTATTTTTGACCACAGACCTGCTAAGCCTTTTTTAACTTGGCGTTTAGTACTAATGTGGGCTAAATGCGAGGGTAAAATAAGTTTTGATTCAACAACTGAAAGCAGTAAACAAATGGTCACTACAGTGGCAAATTGAGAATAAATTTTACCTAAGTTGCCCGACACATTCGAAAGCGCTACAAACGCAGCCACCGTGGTTAACACCCCAAATATTGTTGGCACAGCAACCTTCATGGTACCTAAAACTGTATTATTTAATGTATCGCCATGCTTTTTACGTGTGGTGTAAATACTCTCGCCTACAACAACGGCATCGTCTACCACTATGCCCAGCGCCATAATAAAACCAAAGGTGGTCATTTCGTTTATGGTTAGTGCGGTGTAGCCATCGGTCATAAAATAAAGCGTACCAAAAAATACAAACGGCAAGCCACCAGCAACCCACAGCGCTACGCGTACGTTTAAAAATATGGCAAGTATTACAAACACCATAATAATACCGGTCACGGCATTTTTAGTAAGTAGCGATAAACGCTCGGTGATCATGGTGCTTTTGTCGTGCCAGCTTTCAAGCTCTACGTTTTGAGGTAATAAACCGCTTTCGTGCCATTTATCTATTACGCTATTAGCTTGCTTAACAATGGTAGTTATATCGCTGTTATCGCCCATTAAAATTTCAACGCCTACGGCATTTTGTTGGTTATAACGGCTTAATGAGTTGCTATCTTCGGCAAATGAGTCGGTAACTGTGGCTACATCTCCTAACTTAATTTGTGTGCCTGATGCGGTTGTTAACAATACAATATTGGCAAAGTCGCGCTGCCAGTAAGCTTGGTCGGCGGCTTTTAAGCGTATAATTTTACTGCTATCGCGCAAACTAGTCGAAAGCGGGCTTGATGACTCATTATTAATGACCTCACTTACATCACTAATAGTTAAGCCATACGCTTGTAATTTACCTTCGTCGATTTCTATGGACATCATCGGGTCGAGCACACCCGATTGCTCTACGTCGCTAATGCCTGATTGCGCTAATAAATCGGCTTTAAGTTTTTCACCCAGGTTTTGTAATGTATGGCGATCTGCATCCCCAAAAAGTTGCAGCGTTAATGCATGATCTTGCCTACGGGCTTTATCAATAACAGGTTGCTCAGCATCTGCCGGAAAGTTATTAATAGCGTCAACTTGGTTTTTAACGTCAACAAGTAACTCATCGAGTGAGTAATCAGTACTTTTTTCAATGCTTACATGGCTACCGCTAGCATCGGATGTAGAGGTAATACGTTTAATACCCGATACGGTTTCGAGCGCTTCTTCTATTTTTAACGCTATTCCTTCTTCGGCTTGCAATGCATCGCCACTGTCGTAAACCACCGATACCGAAATAGTATCTGGCTCTAAACTCGGAAAAGCCTCTTTACGTAAAGTCGTAAGCGACATAATACCCATTACAATCACACTAACTAACAATAAGTTAGCGGCAACAGAGTTATTTGCAAACCAATTAATAATACCGTGCAGCGGGTTATTATTACTGGGTATTTGAGGTGGTTGATGAGGGCTCATTATTATATCTCCTCAACTATTGGATTTACTTTCATGTCGTTTAAGTAACTAACAAGTGGGCGCGCCACCACTTTTAGATTTTTAGCACCATCTACTGGCGTAATATATACGTAATCCCCACGCTCAAATACTTTATTAGCGTGTGTGCTTACTAAGCTATTTTGATCATTTACGTACCAAATTAAGCCATCTTGAGATACCGCCGAAGCAGGCAGTTTTATTACGTTACTTAACTGCTTACCGGCAATTTCTACCGCTAAAAATGTACCAGGCAGTAACGGCGTTGTTTGCTCAAACGGTTTATCTAAGGCAACAATTACGCTGCGTTGGCGCGAGCTGTCATCAAGGTGTTGCTCAAAACGTGCAATATAACCGTTCCATTTAGTATTAGTGGTTACATCACTTAAAATAACATCGCCTGATTTATTATTTGCTAGGTTTTGCCACTGACTTAATGAAAGCGGCACCGTTATTTCTACTTTGTCAGTGCTGTTTAGCGTGGCAAGCGTATCGCCAATACTCACATAAGTACCTAAATCTATATCGCGCGATAAAATAACAGCGTCAAATGGTGCACTTAACTGGGTGTTATTTACATCACGCTGTGCGGTTTTAAGTGCATATTGTGCTTTATCGAGCGTAGCTTGCGCGGCTTCTAACTGCAGCGTTCTAAATACAAGCGGCGAGCTTGGCGCTTGCATAACGCCTGAGCGATCCCATTCACGTTTTGCTTGATTACCTAAATCTTGTTCTTCTTGCAGTGCTAGTTTTGCATCAGCCAATGTTGCTTTTGCGCTAGCTAGAGCTTGTAAGTATTCGGTGTCATCAATTTGTGCAAACACCTGCCCTTTAGTTATTAAGTTACCGGTCGAAAATTGCTCGCTCATACTGGTTACTTCGCCTTTAACTTGTGCTTTTAAGCTAAGTGACCAATGCGCTTTAGCTTCACCGTGGCCGCTAACATAAGCCTGATAAGTGCTCGGAGCTGCATTAATTACCGATACATTTGGGGCAATAGCTTTAATAGCGGCTGGTTGTGGACTATTTGCTTTTTCAACCATTTTTTGACCGTTATACATAATAGCAAGCCCTATACAAACAATAGCAACAAGCGTTACAACAACCGGTGTTGGCGAAATTTTCATGACGATACTCCAAGGCCCAAAGCGAGGCCTAAATCTATGCGGTTAGTTAAAAGGGTGTAGTTTATTTGGCTAAGCTGGGCTTGCAGGTCGTATACTTTTTGTTGCACTGTTAGCAAATCTAAAATATCAACCAAACCTTGTTGATACTTACTTTGATAGTTACTAAAGCTGCGTTTAGCGCTAGCAAGTGCATTGCTAATTTGCAGTTGCTGCTCGGTTAATGATTGCTCCTGCCCGAGTGCATTTTCAACTTCGTTTACAGCACTTAGCAGCGTATCTTGGTACTGCCAAAACGCTTGCTCGGCATTTAATTTTGCAATATCAACTTGCGCACGCAGTGCTCCACCTTCAAATAAAGGGGCACTTAAACTGCCTAATAAACTCCACACTGGGCTGGTTAATAATGATTGGCTTGGCGTGCTTGCAAAATCACTCAGTGATGCCGAAAGCGAAATACTCGGTAGTAGCTCTTTGTACGATACATCAACCAAGTAATACTTTGCCTGAATGTTGTAATAGGCACTTTGTAAGTCAGGTCGGCGCGCTAAATCTTGCTCTGGTAAGGTACTTAATGGCTCAATAACGCTTGGTAGTGTTAATGTATTTGGCAGGTTTTGAAGTTTATCAGTGCCTACAATTAGCATTAAAGCACGCTTTGCTTTTGCTATTTGTTCTTGGTAATCGGCAATGGTTGCGCGAGTAGATGCCGTGCTAGTACGGGCGGTATCAAGCGCTTCTAAATCACCTAACCCATATTGGTAGCGCTCTACAATACTTTGCTCATTATTTTGTAAAACAACTAAACGTTGTTGCTCTATATCGAGCAAATTTTGCTGCAAAATAATGTTTAAATACGTGCGTATCACGCTGGCTACTAAGGTGTCTTTAGCGCCTTGATAAGTAGCTTGATTACTGGCAATAGTCATATCTTGCGCGGCTACATTGTCAGCAATTTTTTGCCATATATCAGCTTCCCAACTTATACCTACTGATGAGCTATATTGCGTGCCTTCGGTTTCACTGCGCTGCGCGTCAAATCCCGCATCTACACTAAACCACTGACTTGCAGCGGTTACATCACGCTGCGCATAAGCTAGTTTTAATGCAACATGCACTTGATTAAACGATGGATTATTAGTAACAGCTTGCTCAATAAGCGAATCAAGCCCTTCTATATTCACCAAATCGGTAATGTAATTTACGTGCTGTGCGTTACTTTGCGTGTACTGCCAGTTTGTATGTTGCTTTAGCGACTGCTCAGTACTATTACCTTGATAGCTTGGCTGACTACTACATGCAGCAAGTGTACAACTAAGTGCAAGTAAAAAACCAGTTGAGTGCTTTTTAAAATAAACCATTTAACTATGCCTAATTCGTACTATTACACATAGCTTATTAGGTCGAGGGTTAAGAAGGGGTTAAAAGGAGTTAACTTACTTTAGACAAATTAGTATTTGCCTCGCTTAGCCAAATTACGTAGCCTTTGGCAAAAATACTCATTCAAAACCCACATGCAAAAATTAATTTTTACTCTTTTTTTAATATTCCCAGCTTTATTACAGGCTAAAGTCACTTTAAGCGATAAAACGCTTATTTATAGTGGTCAAATCAACAAACAAAATAACAATACAGCAGCTGAGCTGTTAAAAAACAATCCCACAATTAATACCTTTACTATTACCAGCGGCGGCGGAAACATAGCTTTAGGAATGGATTTAGCCGAGCTAATTTTGGCGCATAAATTAACCGTAAATATAAAGCAGTTTTGTTTTTCATCGTGTGCTAATTATGTGTTGCTTGCTGGGCACCCTACTACAATAGAACCTAATGCAATTATCGGTTGGCATGGAGATGCAGCCTCAGCAAAATGGTTAGACAGTGATATTGATGCCATGGTAAAGCATTTAGAAGAGCCGCAAAAAAGCCAAAAGTGGGAAGAATTACGTGCTCATTACGATGAGGTAATTAATAAAGCAAGCCTGCGCGAAAAAGCCCTATACAAAAAATTAAACGTAAATCATGATTTACTCACTGTAGGGTTAAAACCCAATTTACGCAGCGCAGCTATAAAGCAACGTGCCCGAGGCTGGACGTATTCACCTAAAGTGCTTAACTATTTTGGAATTAGCAATATTAGCTATAATAATTGGCAACCTCGCTCAGCTAAAAACTTCCCCCTTCTTATTATTAACGATCTTAAATAATTAATTGGTTCCCCTCCATTTAGTAACACTCTCTTATTTGCAATATAAACCCTGTTAAGCGCAGGGTTTTGCTTTTTAGGGACATTTTGAACCTCAATTGAATACTCACTATTTATAATACAAATACAGATTAAACTTTTAAATCTAATTGATATCAGTTATCATTCGCAACATCATTAACTTTTTATATTAACAATAATGAACAAGCTAATTAAGTTTACCCCAATATTATGCGCCCTTGCTTTAGCTGGCTGTGGTGGTGGCTCAGGCAACACAGCCCCGCAGTTTGCACAACCTAATTTAAGCTTTACTGTAAACGAAGACACTCCATTTACTGCTCAAGTAACAGCCACCGACGACGATACCCTTAGCTACACACTTGCTAATGCACCAAGTAACGGCACTATAGCAGTAGAAGCAAATGGTCAATTTACGTATACGCCTTTTAGTAATTATTATGGCGAAGATACCGCGACCATTAGCGCAAGCGATGGCAACTTAACAGCAAATGTTGTGGTACGTTTTAGCGTAGAAAATGTTAATGATGCACCACAGTTACTAACCACTAACGTGTTTGTTACCTCTTCAACCACCACACAAGGGATTATTACTACGCAAGATTTAGATGGTGACACCGTAACTATTAGCTTAATTACACCACCTAGTAATGGCGTAATGAGCATAAATAGCACCACGGGTGAATTTACCTATGAGGCACAAACTCTAAGCAGCATTGATGAGCAATTTGAAATTAGTTACACAGATGGCCTAATTAGCGAGCCATTAACTGCAATTATTTCGTTAAGCCCTTCTTATGTAACTAACGAAGACAAACTTAATTATTACTACAGTTCTAGACTATCTCATCTAAAACAAGCAGATGAACTAAGCGCAAATATTGCTGACGAACTGTCTCGTTACGATATATACGCAACCCAAGCTGCGGCCTATGCGCGTGCAGGATTTTTAGATACTGCTAACGACTATTTAGCACTTATAAACGAGCAAACGGCGCGTTCTTCGGCACTAAAAGATGTGGCGCAAGCACTTGATGAAATAGGCCAAACAGAGCAAGCAAACGATTACCGCGTCCAAGCGGTAGCGGCCTACAACCAATACTTAGCTGATAAAGGTTTCGATAACATTGCCTCATCAGACGCATCAGCACTTTACTCTTTAGTAAAAAGCTACCTAGACGCCGATCAAGTCTCGCAAGCAAGTAGTTTGTTGAATACAATTTCGTTATACGCTGAGCAAGTACGCGAAGACGAATACACATCAAGCTATGGCTACTTTTTAAATAGCGTACGCTTATCAATAGATGATGCCCTACAAAGCTATGCACAAAGCCTAGATGAAAGCGATTTAACTCAAGCCAAATTACTTGCCAATAACTACGCGCAACTTGCGGTAAAAACGGGTTACAGACTTGTACGTAGCGGCGAATACGAAGGCCAACCATACGAGCAATACAAAACGTTGCACGGGGCTTGGGCTGCGCAATACCTTTATAGAGCTGGCGAATTTGAAGCAGCAAAAGATTACACTAACCAAGTCCTTGCTATGTATGGCTCTACCGGTTTTGATAGTAACTACACCTACTCAGCGTCGCCATACAGCGCCGCTACATTAGATAACTACACTTACCCTATTCAATTTTTAGCGGGCTTAATTGAAGGCTTATACCAAAGCGACGAAAACCCAGCAATAACGCTGTCAGACAGCGAAACCGATATAAACAACGCTCAAGAGCAAGTATATGGCTTTAATATAGCTAACCGCCTACTTGCCGGTGAAGATATAACAAGTGCCGCAGCACAAGCTCGCAGTTTTTTTACTGAAAATGGCGATTATAACGAATTCTTTAGAGCACTTACCGAACTTGATAACGTCCCAGGCACAGGCCTAATTTTAAGTGAGGCCGGCAGAAACGACTTAGCACAGCAAGTATTTACCTATGCGGGCGACTTTTTAGCCTCTGATGAATACATTAGCAAAGAGTCATCAACCACGTTTTTAACGGGTTTTAAAGGCTGTAAGTCATTAGTAAGCTTAACAGCGCGAGTTGGTGGTGATACAGCAAGTGCGGCTAATAAATGTTTAACCATACTTAATACGCTTAATGATGGCGACATACGCACGCTAAGTAATAGCTCATCAATTACGGCGCATAATCAAGTAATAGTATCGCTAATTGAAGGCGGCTTAGCGGAGCAAGTAGCCGGTGTACACAATCAACTACTTAGTTATATTGCACTAGATGAAGATACCGAAGACAGATTTGAAGCCCGCCTAGAAACCTTAGGTTACTTAGTTAATGCAAACCAAACATCGCTTGCAAGCACCACTTTAAATGATGCAATTACAGAAATAACACCTGCGTTAAATGAGTTAACAAGCGATCAGCTAGAAACTATTTTAGCCGCTGTTAAAGCCGAAGTAATTGGTTTAGAAGAAGCTCAAACAGGTGAATTTTTACGTTATTCTATGCTTTCAAGTATGGGTTCAAACGCAGCGAACATTAGCGACTTTTCAGCAAATTATAGTAATGCAAAAACACAAGCTAGCACGCTTTTAAATACGCTTGAGCCTCTTATTTTGGGCTTTGCCGATACAATTATTGCCGACAACATGGCAGACTTAGTTAACAGCTTTACGTTAATTAACGATATTACTAAATCACAAAGCCTAATAACTAATGGCGTTAATGGCGAGGCTGATCAGCTTGAGCTTTACATAGGCATGACCAACTTAGTTGCCTCACGCGATGACTTTAGAGGCATAGCTATTGCGAGCGTAGACACCGACCACGACGGCTTACCTAACTTCTTTTTACCTAATAGCAGCGATGAAGACATAGCCTTAGCAGGATTAATTGCCGACCAAGATGCCGATAACGATGGCGTCATTGATAGCGAAGACACTACCCCACTAGGTATTTAAATAAGAGCCGTAATATATGCAGACACCGACTACCCTCGCGTGTCTGCTTTTGCTTTCTCAGGGTGTATACGCCGCAGAGCAGCAACAGCAGACCGAACCAAAGCCACAGCCATGTAACGAACTTAAAGATGAGCAAAAAGAGCGCTGTGAAGCACTTGAGCATATTGAAGTAAAAGGCCAGTACATAGGCATAGAAGTACCCGAAGTTATTGGGCGTTCTTATTTAAACCGTGATTTTATAAACGCCACACCTAAAGGCAATGGCGATATAAATGAGCTAATTGCATTGCTCCCTGGCGTGCAGCTAAGTAACGAAGCGTACTCTATTGGTAGCTTAGCTGAGATCAGCGCGCCAGAAATATCAATCTCAGGGGCGCAGCCTTGGCAAACAGGGTTTTCGTTAGATGGGTTAAATTACAATAACCGCATAGACCCAGCAAGCAGCAGCCGATTAAGCTCTTCATCAGACGATGTGTCGGGTGGCGTACAAAGTATGAACGTGAACTCCGATATAGTTGAATCAATCACAGTTTACGACCATAACATACCGGCTGAATTTGGTGGTTTTTCGGGTGGTATTGTTGATAGTAAAACCAAAAGCGTATTTGCAAACAACAGCTTTAGTTTTGGCGTGCGGGGGAATCAAAGTAGCTGGGGGAGTTATCATTTTATTGAGGCTGATCAAGACAGTTCACAGCAAAATGTTGACCAAAGTACTCTTGAAGAGCCTAAATACGAAAAAATTAGCTATAACCTGCGTGCTAATAAACAAATTAATGAGCGCCATGGATTAATGATGAGCGTTAATTACTTAACCAGCGACATCAGCGATTTATCGCTAGGGGAAGTAAAAACCCAAAGCAGAACAAACATAAATGCGATTGTGAAGTATGGCTACCGAAATGGCTGGGTAGATGCACTAGATTTAACACTAATGTACTCCCCCTACGAAGTTGATAACTTTATAACGGATGCCAAAGACAGTAACTTTCATTTAGAAGGCGGTGCTATTGGCGCCGTTGCGGCATTAACTGAGCATTTTGACTTTGCATCGTGGCACAGTAATCTTAATTTTAGTATGAGTGACAGCAGCCGAGAAGGCCCAGCTCACTTTTATAGCTGGCTACAAGCCAAAGGGAAAGATTGGGGGCAATATGCCGACCAAGGCGATGCGCAAACTCGTTACTCTCGCCAAGGGGGATATGGCGCCCTAGATAATACCCAATACACCACCAGCTGGAAAAACACCCTTGATTTTAAAACGCTGGAGTTTGCAGGCACTGAGCACCGCATTAAAGCCGGTATTGAACTTATTCGCCAAGAAGTAGAACGCGAACGCATACAAAATAGCTACAGCTACGACTCCCCTATTATATGGTCTAGCGCGAGTACGCCACTTAATTGCAGCGGTTACACACTTGATTGCCAAGCACTTCAAACCACTATTTCTATTGATGAGTTAGCAGCACAACTTGGTGGCGAAATTGATTTTAATAATCAATCGCACATTACTGCCTATACAAATAATGTAACAGCTACAGCGCAGTATTTTAATGGCCGTTTAGTCACCCCTGCCGAATACATTAACGTAACACTTAATCGTGCCTCGTTTTATGTAACCGATAGCATCACATTAGGGCAGCTAAACCTAAACTTAGGTATGCGCTACGAATATGATGACTTTTTAGCAAATCATAATATCGCGCCACGTATATCGCTGGGTTACGACGTATTTAACGACAACCGCACTATTATTAGTGCAGGCGTTAACCGCTATTACGACTCTGCCATTATTGGTTATAAAGTCAAAGAACAGCAGCGTTTTTCATATCGAGAATACCGCCCAATTGAAAACGGTTACCTGCAAGGGTGGCTACCTTCTAACTATACTGGCGCGTTTAAGTACCGCTTTGATGATGTAAACACCCCGTACGATGACGAACTCGCATTAGGTATTGCACATTCATTTGAAAAAGCAGGTAATGTATCGCTTAAATATGTAAAACGTAAAAAGCATCAGCAATTTTCTCAGGTTACCGATGAAGAAGCAGGTAGCGATGGCTATAAATATATTCGTATGACCAACGAAGGTGATGGTAGCTCAGAGCGCTATTCTATTTCGTGGAGCGCGCAGTTTGGTAGCCATTCATTATGGGCTAACGCCTCATACGCTGAAAACAAAGTCTCTAACGACGACTACAATGCCACTGCTGAAAATACCCCCCTTGACGAACTCGTTTACTACGTAAATGCAAGTGGCAGCGGCGAGCTTGTAACGCTTGGACAACTTGATCAAATTCGTACAAACTTTGGCACTCCGATTACCGGTGCGCTAGGTTGGAATGTTGATTGGAGCAATTCATTAAGCACAGGGCTTAACGTAACCTTCAGTGATAGCTACACCAGCGCAGTGAGTACCGGCGCAAGCGAAAGCATAGGCCTTGAACAGAGCTGTGCAAATTGTCCTGCAGAATCAACACTTGTTGATGTATACGAAGAACAAGAAATTCGTGCCAGAACCATGCTAGGCCTTAGCCTGCGCTATAGCCACAACCTAACAAAAACCCAGTCAGTTGAAATAAGAGCAGATATTTCTAACTTGTTGAATGCACGTACTTACACAGTAAACGAAGGCGCATCTGGTATTGAGCCTGGGCGTATGTTCTGGCTAGGAGTTAGCTATAACTATGATTAGGTTATTAAGCATTTTTTTTCTGTGCTCATTTAGCTTAAACGCCACACCAACAAGTAGCCACGATTTACGCTCACTGTATAGCAAAGGCCAAGCACACTGGCCTGCTATTCAAACCAGTGATGGCAGAAGCGTTGAGCCCATGTCGCTTTTGCCTGTAGCCTCGCCAAAACCTGAGCATGTTGCTTTAGGTGACAAGCTCTTTCACGATGTGCAGCTCTCGCGTAATAATACCGTTAGCTGCGCAACCTGCCATGAGCGCGACAAAGGCTTTCATGATGGCCGCACAACCGCAGTGGGTATTGATGGGAAAATAGGCACACGCAATACCCCTGCAATTTTTGGTATAGATCAGTGGCAAAGTTTTTTTTGGGATGGTCGCGCTAAAACAGCTGAGCAACAAGCACTTATGCCCATTAGCAACCCAATTGAAATGGATTTAGATCCACAAAAAGCTTTAATGCGGGTCAATAAAGATAAAAGCTATACGGCATTTAATAAAAGTGCTTTTAATTCAAATACGCTCTCTATGGCACAAATGGCAGAAGCCCTCGTAGCTTTTGAGCGAACACTCATTGCACCTAATACTCGCTTTAAATCATTTATTAATGAGGTTCAGAGTAATCCAAAAAAAGCGCTTAGACGTTTATCCGATAATGAATTAAACGGATTACATTTATTTAGAACCAAAGCAAAATGTATGACTTGCCACAATGGCGCACTATTAAGTGACAACCAATTTCATGGCACTGGCCTTCATTATTACGGCCGTAGTTTTGAAGATAAAGGGCGGTTTAATTTTACAAATAATCCAAGTGATATAGGGTTATTTAGAACCCCTTCTCTACTTGGTTTAACTGAAACATTTCCTTGGATGCACAATGGGCTTTTTGATGACCTACTAGGCATAGTAAACATGTACAACCATGGTGGAGCAAGACCTAAGCCTAGGAAAAGCCAATTAAACGATCCACACTTTCCTAAAACGACGAAACTGTTAAAACCATTAAAACTCACCAAGCAAGAGCGTTTAGATCTTGTTGCATTTTTACGGATTTTATAAGTTTTGTAATTGCTCTATCAACCATTTATGAATAGGGCTGTTATTAGTACGCGGATGCCATGCGGCTATTACTTTAAATGTAGGGGGCAGAGCTTCTATTTTTAGCTGTTTAACTTTGCTGTTTGGTAATAATCTTGATGGGTAAAACGCGAGCATATCGGTTGTATGTAAAATGTCGGGTACCGCAGAAAAACTTGGTACCGACATTACAATATTACGTTTTAGCCCTTGGCTTTCAAACCACTGATCGTGCGATCCGCGCAAATTTGCACGAGATGGCGACACCACTAGCTGTGGATGCTTTGCAAATTGCGCCAAACTCAAAGGTTCAGTGTAAGTCGTGTTACCTATACCGGTAATACACAAATGTTGTTCTTCAAACAAAGTGATATAAGAAAGGTTGTCGGGTATAAATTCTGGAAAGCTTATCAGCAAATCAAGCTCGCCTGCCGTTATAAGTTGATTAACGTTATCTGATGCAAAGTCGCGCACAATCAACTTTAAACCTGGCGCTTCGCGGCGGGTAATATTAAATAATTGTGGCAATAAGGCCTGCGTGGCGTAGTCGGTTGCGCTTATGGTAAACACACCTTTATAAGTTTGCGGGCTAAACTGCTCGGGCTCTAGTAACGACTCTAATTGCTTTAAAATATGATTAACAGGCGCCTTGAGTCCTTGCGCTTTAGGAGTAGCAACCATGTTATTGCCTTGGCGTATAAACAAGCGATCGTCAAATAAGTCTCGTAGTTTTCGTAGTTGCTCACTAATAGCTTGTTGCGTTAACCCCATTTTTTTGGCTACTTGTGAAAGATTTTGCAGTTCTAATAAGCTACTGAGTACTCTTAACTGTTTTATATCGAGCCGACTGATACCATTCATAATTGTATGCTGCACAAAAAAGTGTTGTTTCAAATTGTATCCTTAAATCTCTATGCTGCCAATGTTGCTTAACCACTATTTAAGCCTTTGTTTGCTTTATAAGAGAATTTAAAATGAAATCAGAATTAGTTAATACCGCCCCTTTATTCTCATCAATTGAGCTTGGCCCTTTTACACTTAAAAACCGTATTGTGATGCCACCTCTTACTCGCTCTCGCAGCACTCAGCCTGGCAATATTCCTAATGAATTAATGGCTGAGTATTATGCGCAGCGGGCATCGGCTGGTTTTATGGTTACCGAAGGCACACAAATAGAACCTCGTGGACAAGGCTACGCTTGGACCCCAGGTATTCACTCGCAAGCACAAATTGAAGGCTGGAAAAAAGTAACACACGCGGTACACGCTAAAGGCGGTGTTATTTTTGCTCAGCTTTGGCATGTAGGGCGCGTATCGCACGCCACACTACAACCAAATTCAGGTAAACCGGTTGGTCCTTCAGACATTGCAGCTGACAATGTAAAAGTATTTATTGAAACCGCACCTGGTGAAGGCGCATTGGCTGACCCAAGTGAGCCTCGTGCGCTAACAACAACTGAAGTTGGCGAACTGGTAAACATGTATGCTCAAGCTGCACGCAATGCTCTAGAAGCTGGCTTTGATGGTGTGGAGCTTCATTGTGCTAACGGCTATTTAGTTAATCAGTTTATTTCTGAGCATACTAATAACCGTGACGATCAATACGGTGGAATGCTTAGTAATCGCCTGCGCTTTTTAAAAGAGATAGTTGAAGCGGTAAGTGACGTTGTAGGCGCAAACCGTTTAGGTGTACGCTTTGCTCCTTTATTTGAAAGCACAGATGAAACACGAGTGTATTTAGGGCTTGTTGAATCAAACCCTCATCACACTTATATCCAGGCCGTTAAAGTGCTTGAGCAAGCAGGTATTGCTTACTTATCGATTGCGGAAGCTGATTGGGATAACGCTCCCGATTTACCACAAGAATTTTATAAAGCAGTCCGAGCTGAATTTTCAGGGCGCATTATTTATGCAGGTAAATACACAGTAGAAAAAGCAGTGCGTATTTTAGGTGAAGGTTACGGTGACTTATTTGCATTTGGTCGCCCATTTATAGCTAACCCTGATTTACCAGAGCGTATAGCAAATAATTGGACGTTTAACGAAGCTGATGCAGCCACTATGTATGGCGGTACTGAAGTAGGTTATAGCGATTATCCTTTTTATCAAAAGTAATTAACCAGCAAAGCCAAGGAAGGCTTAATTACTAATTTAATAGCCATTTTTTATGACACGACTAATCATTTTGGTATATTAAAACGTTCCTATAATCGTCAAAAACTAGAGATTATGTCAAGAACCGTCAGTAAAATGTAAAAAGCTGTAAGCATAACTCCGTTTGCTGTTGTATGTCAGTTAACATTCAGTTTGAGCCGCTAGTATTGAACCCAGTTATGTAAAAACATAAACGAGGCAATACTATGAAACTTACTTTTTTACTACCTGCCCTGCTCGCCATTGGCGCAGTATCAGGCTCTGCGCTTGGAGCACAAAACGAGCGAGAGAATGATAAAAGCTTTAAACGCGATCACGACAAACGTGTTGAATATAAACGCGATGAACGCCGCCATGAAAAAAAGCAGCGTATTGAGCATAAAAAAGAAAAACGAGAAGACCGTAAGCAAGAAAAACGTAAACTTGCTAAGTACAAACAGGAAAAGCGTGAACTACACCGCTACAACCAGCGAAAATATAACTACTTAACAAGCCATCACAATTCAGTCGCTTACAGACAAAATCGATTTATAAACCATTTACCACGCAATAGCGCATCAATCAGATTTAATGGTATTTCGTTTACGTTTAACGACGGCCTTTATTACCGTAAAGCTAAAAGAGGCTACCATGTTGTTAAACCACCTAGAGGCCTGCGTATAAATACGCTACCAAGAAATTACAGGCATTTTAAACACCATAATACGACTTACTACACTTATCAAAATGTGTACTACATTGCAGATAATAATGGTTATACGGTTGTTGATGAGCCATCAACTCGCCTTAATCAGGCAATAAAAGTGGGTAATGTGAATGACTATAACTTGGGCCAAACTTACGATTCATTGCCTCAGACAGCACAGGCCGTAATAATTAACTCACAGCAGTATTTTAAATACGGCGATATTTATTTTTTACCGCAAATAAGTGGTGACGACATAAAATACCTTGCCATTAAGCTAGGTTAAACTCGCTATAAATTAAAAGGCCTTACTGTAAATAGTAGGGTCTTTTTCATTCCCCTCCGTAGGTAGTAATTTACAGCAATAAAATCAATTCTCTCTAAACATTAACATGTCTTAGTATTTGTAAGCTTTTTTGTTAAACTAGCTCGCATATTAATAGTGAGAGTGTAATTATGTCGGGTGAGTTTCCACGTGCTGGTTTTTGGCGCCGTTTTGCGTCGTTGGTCTACGATACGTTAGCCATTATTGCGTTTGCGATGTTAACTGTAGTGCTGTATTTATTTGCAGTACAGGGGCTTATTTCTCTCGATGTAATTAGTTTAAATGGCGCAGAGGATGTATCTGCATTTATTCAAAATTCAAATCTTCTTTCGGGTATTCGTACCGCTCTTTTAATTATTGTTAGCTTAGTATTTTTTGGCTACTTTTGGACTAAAAGCGGGCAAACCATTGGCATGCGTGCATGGCGTTTAAAAGTACAAACTCTTGAAGGTAATTTAATTAGCTGGCCGCAATCAATTATCCGCAGCGTTAGCGCTTTACTCGGTTTAGGTAATTTGGTGGTGTTAGTCGATTTTAAAAACAAAAAGGCACTGCAAGATTACATCTCTAAAACAGAAGTTATTGCACTTACTAAAGAAGAGAACAGGCGTATTTATAGTGAGCTTGATTAATACCAGCTTTCCAAAACTGGTAATTAAAAAGCAAAAAGGGTGACCACTGGTCACCCTTTTTAATGCTTTGCATAGGTACTCTATACCCGTTTATTCATCAAATATGTCGCAAAGCCTATAAATATAATACTGGGTAATACCGCCCCTATAATGGCAGGTATTTGGTAAACCATAACTACAGGGCCAAATATTTCATTAGTTAAGTGAAACACGATCCCCGTTACAACACCCATAATAATACGTGCGCCCATAGTAACGGTACGCAGTGGGCCAAATATAAACGAGAGCGCCACCAGCAGCATTACCGCTACAGATACAGGCTGCATAAGCTTACGCCACAGAGCGAGCTCGTAGGTACTGGTGTCTTGTTCGTTTTGCTCTAAGTAAGTTAAATACGACCAAAGCCCAGTAAATGAAAGTGACTCTGGTTTTACCGAAACAACCCCTAACTTTTCAGCGGTCAATTGTGAAGGGTAAAACTCTTCTGGTAGTTGCTCTGTTGTGGTTTTTTCGCTCGTAATAATAACCTTATTTACATCACGAAGTAGCCAGCCTTCTTTTCGGCTCAGTGCATCTTTTGCTTTAGTAATTTGGGTAAGCTCTAACGATTTGTCAAAGTGGTACATGTGTACCCCGTTGAGCCTGCCGTTTTCGTCAACATCTTCAATATTAATAAAATTGCTGCCGTCTTTAGCCCATACACCTTTTTGTGTGTTAAATACATCGCCGCCATGTATTGCTTGGTTACGCATTTCTTTAGCGTGTAATTGCGCTTCAGGTGCACCCCATTCGCCAAGTGCCATCATGCATACAGCCATAAATATGGCCGTTTTCATCACAGAGCCAATTATTTGTAAGCGCGACATACCAGCCGCTTGCATCACTACCAGCTCACTGTTTGAGGCAAGTGCCCCCAAACCCGTTAGGCCACCAATTAGCGCAGCCATCGGAAAAAACACCACTAAATCGCCAGGTATTGTGTAAAGCGTGTAAAGCATTGCGGTCATTAAATCGTAACTGCCACGCCCTACCGACTTTAGCTGGTCGATAAACTTAATTAAGGTGCTAATACCAACAAGTACCAACAATGCAAAGCCGGTAGTTTGTAAAATACTGCGGCCTAAATACCAATCAAGCGTTTTCATCATGAGCCTAACTCCCGCTTAGTTACAACGGCTTTAAGCCAAGCGCCCAACGGTCGCCCTTTTATAATTAATAATCCACCTATAAACAAGGCACTTAGATGAATCCACCACAAGCCAATTGAAGGCGGAATTTTGCCATCTTCAACTGCAAATTTAGCGGCATTTAGTAAAATAAAATAGCCTAAGTACAAGCTTATAGCAGGTACTAGTTTTGCAAATTTACCTTGGCGAGGATTAACCACACTTAGCGGTACTGCCAGTAAGGTAAGTAGCGGAATTGATAACGGAATAGCGAGTCGCCATTGCCATTGAGCAATAGATTCAGGAGTATTTATAGCCAATAATTGGTTAGTTGGCACAGCCTCTAATTTACGGCGTTGGTGTTCTATTTCTTGTTCTCGTATTTGTACGCTGTAACCATCAAATTCTGTTAAGTTAAGTGCAGGCGTTGTGCCATCTGTTTCGTAGCGTTTACCGTCTGTTAGCACGAGCTGTTGCTCACCATTTACGGCTTCAACCACAACACCTTGCTCTGCATATACTAAGCGCGCTAGGTTGCCTTTTTCGCTATCGGGTAACTGTGCAACAAATACCTTATTGAGCTCTTTGCCACCCTTTTCAATATTATGAATAAACACCACGGCTTTTTCGTTACCGGTTTCTTGGAACCGCCCAGCTCTGAGTGCAGATAACCCCGCATCGGCTTTGGCTTGCTCTTTTAATTGATACTCTTGCTCGCTTGCCCACGGCGCTATATACATAGTCAGTGCGGCGGCTAATATAGCAAGCCCTACACTTGATATAAGTGTTACGCGCACAACATACCATTCACTTACGCCACAGGCTTTAAGTACGGTCATTTCGCTATCGGCGTAAATACGGCTGTAGGCTAAAATAATGCCTAAAAATATACTCAGCGGAAGTATTAGCGAGGCTAGTTGTGGAAGTTTTAGTGCAATCATCGATAGCACTAATTTAGCAGGAATGCTGCCCTCAGAGGCATCACCTAAAATACCAACTAACTTTTGTGACAAAAATATTGTCATCAAAGTTAAAAATACGGCGACCTGCGATTTTAAAACCTCAGCGGTCAAATAACGGAAAATTAGCAATGCTCGCCCCTGTTAAACATGGAATTTCACTACGATAGTGAGAATTGAATAGTTAAATGGCTATTTTACCCAATTAATACCGGCAAATAGGCTATTATTATAAGCCATCAGAATTAATTATCCTACCTAAGTGCACGATATAATGTTGCATTAGTAGCCCTTAAGCATATAAAGTTCAATTACACAGTAAGAGTCTAACAAAATCAGCTAAAATAAGAATTATCTTTACATAAGTTACGTAGATAAGACTAGAAAATACTTTTTTAGCCCCAACTTAGTAACTTAAACGACTCAAAACCAGGAGTAACAATGGAATTTAACGTAAAAAGTGGTAGCCCAGAAAAACAGCGCAGCGCATGTATTGTGGTTGGCGTTTACGAGCCACGTAGGTTATCCCCCATTGGTGAACAACTCGATAAAATTAGTGATGGTTATATCTCTAATTTACTTCGCCGTGGCGATTTAGAAGGTAAGCCAGGCCAAGTTTTATTATTGCATCATGTACCTAATGTATTAAGCGAGCGCATATTGCTTGTTGGTTGTGGTAAAGAGCGTGAGCTTGATGATAAGCAATATAAACAAATCATTTCTAAAACTATTAATACCTTAAACGAAACGGGCTCTATGGAAGCAGTCTGCTTTTTAACAGAGCAACACGTTAAAGGTCGCGACACCTACTGGAAAGTACGTCAGGCAGTTGAGACAACGCAAGACTGCTTATATACGTTCAACCAACTGAAAAGTAAAAAAGTAGACCCTCGTCGTCCACTGCGTAAAATGGTGTTTAACGTACCAACACGACGCGAACTAACTATTGGCGAAAGCGCTATTGAGCATGGTTTAGCCATTGCTGCAGGTAGTAAGCTATGTAAAGACGTAGCTAATATGCCACCAAATATTTGTAACCCTGTGTACTTAGGTGAACAAGCACAAGAGCTGGCAACTGATTTTGACAACATTACTGTTGATCTTATTGGCGAAAAGCAAATGGCAGAACTTGGTATGAATTCTTACCTAGCTGTTGGCCGAGGTAGTGATAACGAATCGATTATGTCGATTATTAACTACAAAGGCGCCGCTGATGACCAAGCCCCTATTGTACTTGTTGGTAAAGGTCTAACGTTTGATTCAGGCGGTATTTCATTAAAACCAGGCGAAGGCATGGACGAAATGAAATACGACATGGGCGGAGCAGCAGGCGTTATTGGCGCAATGCGTGCACTTGCACAAATGCAATTGCCGATTAACGTTATTGGTGTTTTAGCGGGTTGTGAAAACATGCCTGGCTCAAATGCGTATCGCCCAGGTGATATTTTAACAACAATGTCAGGGCAAACAGTTGAAGTGTTAAACACCGACGCTGAAGGCCGCTTAGTATTATGCGACGCACTAACATATGTTGAACGATTTAACCCAGATACGGTTATTGACGTAGCAACGCTAACTGGCGCGTGTATTGTAGCCCTTGGCGCGCATGCTACTGGTTTACTATCAAACCATAACCCACTTGCACACGATTTATTAAAAGCGTCTGAGCAAAGTGGCGACCGTGCATGGCAGTTACCGTTATGGGATGACTATCAAGATCAACTAGAAAGCCCATTTGCTGACTTTACGAACTTAGGTGGACGCTCTGCGGGTACTATTACTGCGGCATGTTTCTTATCTAAATTTACTAAAAAGTATAATTGGGCACATTTAGATATTGCCGGTACAGCGTGGCGCAGTGGCGCTAAAAAAGGCGCAACGGGCCGTCCTGTTCCTATGCTTACTCAGTATTTATTAAATCGAGCGGGTGTAAGCGAAGCTACGCACGATTAATAATCTATTTAGCTATTTATAAGGCGCCATTTGGCGCCTTATTTATTTGTGTATTAATTGAAGCAAACCCCGTTATATGGCAAAATCTGCCTCTTAATTTGTGTATATCAATTTGGTATACATTCAATGTCATGGGAAACCCCGATACAATGAACATGAACGCTAAATTTTTCGTTCTAAAGCAACAAGATGAGTCTAAAGCGAAGGCTGACGATCATTTTGCATTGGCAGCTCAAATTGCGGCCGATCAGTATCGAAATGGGCAGCGTGTGTTTATTTGTGTTAACGATAACGAAGCAGCCTGTGCCATTGATGAAATAATTTGGGCATTCGATCCAGATAGTTTTGTGCCACATAATTTACAAGGTGAAGGCCCTAAAGGCGGCGCACCTGTAGAAATTGGTATTACGCCACCTGTTGGCAATCGTAAAGTTTTAATTAACTTGGCTACTCAGTTACCGGATTATATTCGTCGGTTTAACCAAGTTTTTGATTTTGTACCCGTAGAACCAGCTGCTAAGCAAGCAGCCCGCGAGCGTTTTAAAAAGCTACGCCAACTCGGTGCCAATCTCACCACGCAAGATATTAATAGCTAGCCAATCAGGCAAACTAACCAACTAATTTAAGTACTTATTTAAGGTTCTGTGTAATGGATAAAACCTACAATCCGCAAGATATTGAACAGTCTCTATATCAAGACTGGGAACAAAAAGGCTACTTTAAGCCATCTGGCCAAGGCGTACCATATTCAATTATGATCCCGCCGCCAAATGTCACTGGTAGCTTACACATGGGCCACGCCTTCCAAGATACAATAATGGATACCCTAACGCGTTTTAAACGTATGCAAGGTAACAACACATTATGGCAAGTAGGTACTGACCACGCAGGTATTGCAACGCAAATGTTGGTTGAGCGTAAACTGCATGCCGAAGAAGGCAAAACACGCCACGATTTAGGCCGCGAAGATTTTATTAATAAAATCTGGGAATGGAAAAAAGAATCTGGCGGTACTATCACTAAGCAGCTTCGTCGCCTTGGCGCATCGGTTGATTGGGATCGTGAACGCTTTACCATGGATGATGGTTTATCTGAAGCTGTTAAAGAAGTGTTTGTACGCCTCCATAAAGAAAACCTAATTTACCGAGGCAAGCGCCTAGTAAACTGGGATCCAAAATTACACACGGCTATTTCTGATCTTGAAGTTGAAAACAAAGACAAGCAAGGCCACATGTGGAACTTACGTTACCCATTAGCTGATGGCGTTACAACACAAGACGGAAAAGACTACATAGTAGTAGCAACAACACGTCCTGAAACCATGTTGGGTGACTCGGGTGTTGCAGTAAATCCTGATGATGAGCGCTACACAGATTTAATCGATAAAGAGATTTTATTACCCATCGTTAATCGTCGTATTAAAATTGTTGCTGACGAACACGCCGATAAAGATAAAGGCACGGGCTGTGTAAAAATAACCCCAGCGCACGACTTTAACGATAACGAAGTGGGCAAGCGTCATCAAATGCCTATGATCAACATTTTCGATAAAGACGCCGCTATTCTTACCCAAGGTGAAACATACACCTTTGACGGTAAAGAGCTTGAGTTTGATGCACCAATACCTGAGCGCTTGCACGGCCTAGATCGTTTTGCAGCGCGTAAAGCAATTGTGGCAGAATTTGAAGAACTAGGTTTACTTGAAAAAATTGAAGACCATGGTTTAACGGTTCCTTACGGCGATCGCTCTGGTGTGGTAATTGAGCCACTGCTTACCGACCAATGGTATGTACGTGTTGCACCACTTGCTGAACCTGCAAAAGACGCTGTTAAAAACGGCGACATTCAATTTGTACCTAAGCAATACGAAAACATGTACTTCTCGTGGATGAACGACGTACAAGATTGGTGTATTTCACGCCAGCTTTGGTGGGGTCACCGCATTCCAGCTTGGTACGACAGTGAAGGCAATGTATTTGTTGGTCGCGACGAAGCTGAAGTACGCCGTGAAAACAACATTGCAGATAACGTAACACTAAGCCAAGACGAAGACGTACTTGATACGTGGTTCTCGTCAGCACTTTGGACTTTCTCTACACAAGGTTGGCCTGAAAATACCGATGATTTAAAAACCTTCCATCCGTCTGACGTGCTGGTAACTGGTTTTGATATTATTTTCTTCTGGGTTGCGCGCATGATTATGATGACGCTGCACTTTGTGAAAGACGAAAATGGCAAACCACAAGTTCCGTTTAAAACCGTGTATGTAACGGGCTTAATACGTGATGACAATGGCGATAAAATGTCTAAGTCAAAAGGTAACGTACTTGACCCACTAGACATGATTGACGGCATTGAACTTGAAGACCTAGTACAAAAACGTACTGGTAACATGATGCAGCCAAAACTTGCCGCTAAAATTGAAAAAGATACGCGTAAAGTATTTGCAGGCGGTATTGAGGCACACGGCACCGACGCCCTTCGCTTTACACTTGCTGCAATGGCATCTACCGGTCGTGATATTAACTGGGACATGAACCGCCTTGAAGGTTACCGTAACTTCTGTAATAAATTATGGAACGCGAGCCGTTACGTATTAATGAATACAGAAGAGCAAGACTGTGGTTTTGCAAACGATGCACAAAAAGAGCTTTCATTAGCTGACCGCTGGATTTTAGGTCAATTTGAGTCAACAGTTAAAACATATACTGAGCACCTTGATAACTACCGCTTTGACTTAGCTGCTAACACGCTTTACGAATTCACTTGGAACCAGTTCTGTGATTGGTACTTAGAGCTAACTAAGCCGGTATTATTTAAAGGTAATGAAGCGCAGCAACGTGGTACACGTAATACACTTATTACCGTACTTGAAAGCTTACTGCGTTTAATGCACCCAATGATGCCGTACATCACTGAAACGATTTGGCAACGTGTTGCACCTCTTGCAGGCCTTGAAACAACAAACACCAGCATTATGGTTCAGCCGTTCCCTGTATATAATGAAGCAAGCGTTGATGCTAAAGCGATGGACGACTTAGAGTGGGTTAAACAATTCATTTTAGCTATTCGTAACATTCGTGGTGAAATGGATATTAGCCCAAGTAAACCGCTTAGCGTATTACTTGCTAATGCATCAAGCGACGACGTGCGCCGTATTGAAGAAAACAAATCATTTTTAGCATCACTTGCAAAAATTGAAGAGTTTACAATGCTTGAAAACAAAGACGACGCACCTGCATGTGCAACGTCTTATGTTGGCAACCTTGAGATCATGATCCCAATGGCGGGCTTAATTGATGTAGAAGCCGAGCTTTCACGTATTAATAAGCAACTCGAAAAAGCAGAAAAAGGCCTAGCACAAGTGCAAAACAAACTCGCTAACGAAAAGTTTGTTAATAACGCACCTGAAGCGGTACTTGCTAAAGAAAATGCAAAACTGGCTGAGTTTAGCGATGCTAAAACTAAGCTACTTGAGCAAAAAACTAAAATAGAAAGCTTATAAGCTTTCATAAAATGTCTATTAACACTATTTAATAGGCATTAAAAAAGCCGCTCACTTTAATTAAAGTGAGCGGCTTTTTTGTGCCCTGTGATTAACCACGAGACACTTCTACATTAAAACTTGTAGTTATACTGAGCGCCAAGTAATACCGCGTGGCCTTTAGATTCGAAGCCCCACTGGCTGCCCGAGTCATCAGCTTCTGTGAACGTTTGTGTTTTACCACGGATGATACTTACACCAAGATCAACGTTAGAGTTTTGATCAATTGTGTAGTTACCGCCAAACGAGAACCAAAAGCGATCGGTATCAGGAATAGAGATTGATAGGTGCGTTTGTGATACTGGAGACTCATCAAATGCAACACCGGCACGAAGTAGTAAATCTTCGTTGTATTGGTAATCAGCACCTACAGAGTATCTGAAAGAGTCATCAAACTGCTCTTGCTTTTCAAACGCAACAAACTTATCACCAGTTGGTAACGTTACTTGTGCTTCTAGTGATTCAAAGCTGCTCCAACCTGTCCATAATACACTGTAATGTAGGCCTAACTTATCATCTAACTGATGTGAGCCAGAAAACTCAGCAATAGCTGGTAGTGTTAGATCAACAGCTCCTGGTAGCTTAGCGCCGCCTGTACCACCAATAGCTGCTGGTAGATCGTTTGAGAAGTCACCATCAAATGTGATGTCTGTTTCGCTACGATAGTTAAAACCAAAACGGCTGTTATCATCTAGCTGGTACATTAAACCAACGTTTAAACCAAAACCAGTATCATCACCTTGAAGGTTTACAGCATCAGCACCAAAATCAATACCGCTTGCATTAGCACCCACTTTACGAATAACAGTTGCATCAGCATAAATAGCGTTTAAACCAATACCAAAGCTGAATTGCTCAGTTACTTTATAAGCAACGCTTGCATTAAGGTTAACAGTAAAGATTTCTGTTTCGCCAGCAATTTGGCCAGCAACGTATTCGTCGTTAAACTCTGTAGATAAACCAAAGTTAGAAAATGCTCCAAAACCAATCGATACTTTATCGTTGTAAGGCATAGTAAAGTAAACAGCAGGTACTACAGCACTTGGTGCAATGCTGTCGTCATCTAATGCACTTGGGTCAATACCGTTATTAGTACTTTCGCCTTCAATACTTACATCTGGAATTACACCAATAGCAGCAACACTTAGTTGTTTATCTTTAAATAAAGTCATTAGTGCTGGGTTACGTGCAACTACAGACGCATCGTCTGCGATAGAAGCTTCACCAGCGTATGCACGGCCTAAACCCGATGCATTTTGCTCTGATAATTGAAACGCAGCTGCAAAGCTATCAGCTGAAACAAATGCAAGCGAAGCTGCAATAAGAGTTTTAGAAAATTTCATTGTTGAGTCCTTAACCAAACTGACTGTCTGGGTACTATGTGTGTTGTTATTAGGATTTGAAACTTTGCTACACTACCTTAATTTTTTGTAAAAAACTCTATGAATGCGTCAAAAAACAGCAAAAAACATGTTATTTAACGACATTTTAACAACTATTTAAAACTCATCGGATGAGAAATGTGTTATTAGAGTTAAAGCTCTAATTGTAATTAATTATCATTTAGATTGACTTGAAATATATAGCAAATTACACTCACTATAAAATCGCAAAGGAAGTAAAACTGTGATCATTTTATTTATTATTACAGGGCTAATATTTTGTGGGGCGAGTGTATTTTGCTTTTACAAAGCAAACTACTGCGCATGCACTCAAGCAGGACAATGCGATAACCCCGTAAACCATTATTGGTTAGGGGCAATGTTAAATGCGTTGATTTCTTTAACGCTTTGTTGTTTTGCATTGCATGTAGAGTTAGGTACTTTGCTATGGTTAACACTGATGGGGAGTTGTTTTTTGGGTGCGTTTATTTCTGCAAAACAAACTAAAAAAAGGCAATGCAGTAAAACTAGTTCAACAAATGCTCTTTTAGCAGGCGAGACAAATTAATCTGATAATCAAGAGGCTTAACACTCGCTAGTATTTTAAGCTCTTGGGTGTGCTCACTTAAATCTATGTCTTTAGGTGTAACATGATGATTGTGCTTAGCATTATAAAATAGCTTAATTTTAGGTTTTATAGGATTTAATACGTTCCCCTCAAGCACTAAGGCTAAACGTTCATTCGTTAATTTTACAATAGTCCCTACCGGATGGACCCCTAAACACTTTATAAAGCGCTGAACTAACTCACCATCAAACAAGTGTTTATTGGCTAATAAGTAGCGTAATGCATTAATAGGCTCATCACCCTCTTGGTGCATTCTATCGGCTGTCATAGCATCGTACACATCTACAATTGCCATTATACGCGCCGGGCGACTTAACTTTTCAGCCTGCAGGCCTCGCGGATAACCAGAGCCATCTAAACGCTCATGATGATTTACTATCATATCGAGCATAAGGGGAGTTATACCCTTCTCACCTTTAACTAAACCTAAACCTTGGGCAACATGCTTTTTAATTGCTGCTAGCTCGTTATTACTTAGTTTAGTTGGCTTGGAAAATATACCCTGCGGTAATTTAGCTTGGCCTAAGTCATGAAGTAACGCCCCCATTGCAAGCTCTTGTACAACAGCCTTTTCATACCCTAAGTATTTAGCAAATACAGCAGTAAAAATGGCGCAGTTGATCATATGCCGCCAGTTATAGCTATGTTTGTCTTTTATACGAGTAAGAATAGTCATAGCGTTAGCATTACGAAAAACTGAGCTGACTATCTCGCTGGCAATTTCATCAAGCACTTTTATATTAACACTCAGGCCAGATGTTAAATCACCATATAATGATTGTAACTTTCGGCCATGCTGATCGTAATTTACAGTCGCTTTAGCAAACTCCTGTTCGATAGAAATAGCTATAGGTGTTTTTTCTACTTTTTTTTGGCTATTAGATGTTTTAGGTGCGCTTTGGGGCTTATATTTGGCAGGAACTGGCGCATCACCTTTAGTAAAATCTATAAGCAGCTCGAGCACCCCTTCAGACACTAAACGCTTAATAATAGATTTGTCGCGCACCAAGCCACTGGTCTTAATTTTTATGCTATTGATCCCCTCGTGTTGCTTAGTAACGCTATCAACGTACATACCAGGGGTGAGCTCAGACACAGGCAAAGTAATTAGCATAAAGGTGAGATTTTTTACATTTAAAGTAGATGTACCTTAAATAGCATTAATTAAGCTTAAAAGTCTAGTTTTTGAGTTATAAGTAGTGATATATAACTACAAAGGATTACTTGCTGTATCACTCTTATTAGCTGTAGTGGGTAACCTTATTTTATGGATAATTAAAACCCTCTTCTATTTTCTTAATAACCTACAACCATTTAGCACTTAAAAGACTATTTGAGTATTATTTTTACGCTTTTAAACAAACTTAATTAACCTAATTTGAACATAATGTGGTTTTTCCTCGGTCTAAATATACACAACAGCTATAAAAATTTAAGAGCATCAACGTATATGACAAAATTAAACCACCCCGTATCAAACTTAAGTGTAGCGGCAATAAACACCGTTTCTCCTTTGAGTCATATACTAAAAATAGCCGCTCCGCTGCTCGATAGCCTATTGGGCATCAATAAGCTGCGTGATATATACCTCTCTAATAATTTATCGGGTTTAGATAAACAAGAGTTTAGTGAAAAGCTGTTAAATGTATTAGGTATAAATGTGCTTGGTGCACAAGGTGTTATTGACAAAATACCAAAGCATGGCCCTTGCATAGTGGTATGTAATCATCCTTATGGCATGATTGAGGGCGTAATAATTGCAAATTTACTCACCCATTATCGTAGCGATACAAAAGTAATGGCTAACGTGGGTTTAAAAATATTTAAAGAAATTAAAGACTATTTTATTTTTGCTAACCCACTAAAACCAAAAGCAGCCATTAATACCAGCGCAATAAAACAGTGTTTTAGTCATGTTAAAAATGATGGCTTACTTGTGGTTTTTCCTGCGGGAAGAGTGTCATTTTTTCAATCAGAAAAACAGCGTGTAACTGACGGGCAATGGAATCGCTTAGCCGCTCAACTAGCTTTAAAAACACAAGCTCCTTTATTGCCTGTATTTATTAGCGGTCAGAATAGCTCAACCTTTTATAACTTGGGGCGTGTTTACTACCGATTTAGATTATTAATGCTAATACGCGAATTACTTAAAATTCAAAAAAGCTCTATTAGCTTAAGCGCTGGTAATTTACTTACACCCAAATTATTAAATAAGTTTGAAAAAACTGACGACATAAACGCACTTGCGCGCTTGCAATGTTACTTAAACGATGAGCGCTTTGTAACGCCTTGGCAAGAGGATAACCAATCAACACAGCTCAAAGCCATTATGCAGGAAGTTGATAAAACAAAAATGAAAAATGAGCTTGCTAACTTGCCAAGCGAGCAGCACTTAGTCGACTTTAAAGGTTACTCAGTTTATTACGGCTACCAAGAGCAAATACCTAATTGCGTTACTGAAATAACACGCCTCAGAGAAATAACTTTTCGCACATTAAACGAAGGAAGTGGCGAGCCATGCGACACAGATAAGTTTGATGCGACTTACATGCATTTGTTTATTTTTGATCATAAAAATGAAGAAATTATTGGTGCTTATAGAATTGGACAAACCGATTTATTACAAAAAAATAGCGACGTGAGCGCTCTTTATTTATCGCAAATGTTTAACTTTGAACCTTCTTTTATTAATCAGCAACAGCCGTGCTTAGAAATGGGTCGATCGTTTATAGTTCAAAAACATCAGGGCAGTTACCATGGTTTATTACTGCTATTTAAAGGGATTGGTGCGTTTATGGCGCAAAATCCACGCTATAGGACTTTATATGGCACGGTTTCATTAAGTAAACTTTATGACCCTCGTTCTGTTGCAATTATTGACCATGCAATGGTTAATAATAAACAAGGTGTTAGCGCCAATACGCCTTTTAATAATAAGCTCCACCCAGAGTTTGAATACTTTATTAATGACCACACGTTAAATATAAGCCATGTATCAGCATTGGTTATGGGAATAGAAGAAGATAAAAAAGACATACCGATTTTATTAAAGCAATACCATAAGCTAGGCGCTCAATTTCATTGCATGGGCATTGATAGCAACTTTAATCAAACGCCAGGATTACTTTTAAGTGTGCACCTACCAAGTGCGCCTGAAAAGCTACTTAAGCTCTACCTTGGTGATAAAAAGGATGATTATATAAATCACTCATAATTTTTACCTGCTGTATTAATATAGCAGGTAAAAATTGAGCAAAAAAAGTCGACGCTATTAATTGCGTCGACTTTTTTAGTTATGTAACAGCTATAAAAATATTTAGTTAAGCAGCAGCCACTTTTAAACAACCAATGCTACTAATGAGCTGAGACTGCTTATCAAAATAATTAAAACGTATAGTGTTACCAACTTTAATATGGCTAATACTGACCGTCATTGCATCTTCCCTTAGCATATTTACGCCATATTGCCCTTGTTCGGCTTTACTGTAATGAAACGCTAAAAACTGCTCACTTTCAGGATGTCTTAAATCAATAAGTTGCTTAAATTGTTGTTTACGTTTTTGTGTCACCGTTTCAAGCTCAACACCTGATGACGTAGCAAGTGGTTCAACTTGGCAGTGGATCAACTGCTTTGTATCCCACCTAACAAAAACCACGTTATTGTTATTTATCGATAGTCCATCCGGAAAAATACATAACTTAAAAGGCGCGTAGCCCGATAAATCCATGTTTTGTAATTGGTACAATGCAGGGGCTTTATTGCTCAGTAAATGAGGGATTAACAAACCTCTACTATGCTTTACCGCAGTTATATCAAATACACTTTGGTAATCGTTTAATAATGCGAGTGTTTGCCCAAAATGCGATACCCCAAGCCAAGTACCTCCTCCTTGCGGATCAATGGGGAAAATTGCATTGCCCTGGTGCTTACTTGGAGCGATTGCCGTTTCTCGTGTTTTTTGCTCATCGCGATTAAAAAATAGCTCGTAGCCATCATCAGTTAAAAAGTAGCTTAACGTGCACATTTTAATTTTGCATCGATTTTGGTTGTGCTGGCTGGCTATTTTCTCTTAAAAAAGTAGCTGTACTTGGTGCTAAACCAAAGCTTTGATCGAGCTGCGACTTTTGAGCAAAAGAAATTTGTGAAATCATCGCGTAATGGTGCACAGCGTGACTGCCTACAAAAATAAGCTCTCGCGCAAGTGATGTGGTTACTGTTTGTACATTTTTGCTTTTAATTGAAACTTCGCTTGAAAGTGATAACGGTTTATTAAAATCATCTGGACTTAGCTGTTCAATCCACGTTGTTATTTCGGCAATTTTTTTTATTGCAGCAGTTGGAGAGTTTTCAATATCTCCTCCTCTTAAGCGGCAATCATAATCTACTTTTTGCGTGCTAAAGCCGGTCATTAAAGATTGATAATGATCGATAATATGTCGCATATGAGCTCCAGCCGAGCTAATAAAGTTAGGAGTGATGACTTGGGAATAGTCCTCTTTAGTTACACCTTCAAGATAAGCGTGTCCTTGAGCTAGTATCTCTAATTGACTATTTAACATTAAATCGGTCTTCCTCATTTATCACTAAAACTTATATGCAAATAATTACAACATGATTTTTGGATGCTAATTTTGCATTGTATAAATAACTAGAAAGCTGTTTTTAAAATTAACTTTCAAAGTTTTTGCAGTAAATGCATTTTTAAATACAAGAGTAATTAATAAGAAGCTAGGTAATATAGAGAGGATAATTAATACATATAAAAGCAAATGGCGCTCTCGGTAGGGATCGAACCTACAACTCAGCCTCCGGAGGGCCACGTGATATCCATTTCACCACGAGAGCACATTTGTTGCCGCCACACCAACTCGCGATATCAGTGCTTTAGCACCCGCAATGATAAAGAGATCTTTAAATAAATACCAGTAAGATCAGCTTATATGCTTATTAATTAAACTCTTTTAAATAAAACACTTCACAAAGGCTTAAAAACACGCTATTTATTCTTATTAGATAAGAAACAGTAACGGTTTAGTAACATTAAAATTATGATTGTCGCTGTGAGGATTAGTTTAATACGAGGAAATAATAATGAGTTTAATGTCTACTGAGCAAGTCGCTGAATTTTTAGGTGTAAAAGTAGAGCGTGTAAAACGTCTCTCTAGAGAAAGTTTATTAATTGCTAAATCTGAAGACGAGAATGGCGAACCACAATTTGATGCGGCCGAAGTAACAAAGTACAAAGAGCTCGCTGAACGCTTTGGTGGTTTGTAACTTTTATAAAAAAGTATTAGTAACAAGTTTATTTAGCTGCGCACGTAACATTATAGATTTACTAGTTATGTTGCGCTCCTCATACCAAGCAATACATAACACCAAAAAAAACAGTTTATAGTAATTTAGCTTATCTATTGATGGGTAAAACGTGCTTGTTTTATCAACGCTATTTTTATAGTTGTTTAACAATGTACTGTCACTGCTCTCATTAAGATTAAAGCTCACTGCAAGGGCTGCCAAATCAAAATATACATCGTTAGTTTGCGCGTACTCAAAATCAATTAAATACATGCCCGAAGCATTTACAATAATGTTATCTTTTACCAAGTCATTATGACAAAAGCCTTCATCAAATTGCATGGCTGCAACTACTTTGAGTGCCTGCTCTATTTGAGGTTTATATTGCGTATATACGCCGGTGCTTTGATAAAAATGCAGCTCTTTAGCTATATCCATTGGCGCGGTAGACGCTTTGTAATTATGTACTTGGGCAAGTTTATTAATAAAGCTAAGCGTTATATCCGATTGCGCTGTATTACCTTCAATATAATTAAATACCGCACGGCTATTCTTTTTATCGAGCCAAACAGGCGCAGGACATATATTAAGCTCACTTAAAAAACGCTGTGCTTCAAGCCCTATGGCTGGCCAATGGCTTTTATAACACTTTAATAAATACCCTTGTTGTTTGGTACGTATTAAAAAATTATCGTTACTAAAACCATTTAGTAGTCGCTCGCTTGAAGTAACGCTAGTAGGCTCTATAAACGCCCTACACATTTTTACTAGCTGATTATGCTCAATCATTAATTAAAGCTGAGCTAGCGGCTTAGCTTGGCTTTGTTCGTACTCTTCGTACCAAGTTTTAAAGCCCCACGCGGCCATAATGGTATAAAATATAAAGAGCGCAAGCGTTGGGTAATAGCCTTTTTCATAATATAAATACATGGAAGCTGCATCTATTACAATCCAGTACAGCCAGTTTTCGAGGACTTTTTTAGCAACTAAGTAAGTAGTTACTACGGCAAAACACGTTGTAAAACTATCAAGATAAGCAAAATCGGCATGCGTATAGTTTTGCATAACGTAACCAATTGTAATTGCAGCTACGGTTGTTAAACTAATTAAAACAGCATGACGGTTTATCGACCACGATGTAATATTTAAATTTTCAGCTTTGCCTTTTCTCCATACAACCCATCCAAACACAGCCATATACATATAATAAAAATTAAGTAACGACTCCATGAGCAATGCGCCATTCCAGTACATAATTGTATAAATGAGCGTGCTAAAAAATGCCGCTGGCCAACACCATAAGCTTTCCTTTATTGCCAATAATAAGTACGCCATCGACAATCCTACCGCAATGTATTCCCAATGCGACATTGCTGTAAAACCGCTTAAGGTTTGTGTTAAAAAGTCCATATTATGCAATCACCGTTTAGTTGCGCCATTTGTTATACCAATCTGCTTATATACGGGGTCTATTTAACGGTAAGAAAATCACGCTAAAACTAGGCAAAAATTTTTGTATCTAGTTGTTCTAAATAAAAAATTTTAACGACGTTATAGTGCAATTTAATTCGTTAAATTGATCAAAGATTTATGCAGATTGGTATTATAGATTATTCAGGCGATAAGTCGCCAGAGAGAAACTTACATACAAAAATAGCTTTACCAAATTCTTCATATGAGCGCTTAATTTCGGTATTTAACACCTGCATTACTAAATCATAATCACCAAAAATTTGCGTTGATAGCGTATTAGTAATCACTTTTAAATTTTCGTATTCGTTTAAGCGGTCAATAAAGCCTTTAATAAACGGAATGTAATCTTGGTGAAGTGGATATTTACTGATCTCTACTGATAATTTCATTTTAAACTCTACTTTTTAATTATTTGATTTAAACAAATCATTCAATGCCAGTTCAATACAGTGTAAAATTATACTAACACTCAATTTAACTGAGCTTATTATGGCACGCAGAATAACGTATACATTTAAAAACCAACCGCGCGAAATTAACTTCGCAAAAGATAAATACCACGACATGTATCAAGCTATTGCTGCTGCCGAGGGTATTGATTTAACAAATTACTTAAATATGGTACGCCAAATAGAAATGACCTCAAAAGGGTCTGCTTCTGTTCGTAACTTTCGCGACCAAGAATTTGCCCGTATGGGCTTTAGCGACATTTACTTTATAAAAGAGTAATTATACCCAATTGGTATACGCTAAAAACTAACTATGGCTGATACTCATAACTTACGCGTGGTGTAATATTACATAATAGCTCGTAAGGAATAGTATCAGCGCACAGTGCTATTTCTTCAACTGGTAGCTCAGGGCCCCACATAGTGACTCTGTCGCCAACTTTAATATTATGCTCATTAGCGCCTATATCAACGCTGATCATGTCCATAGCTACGCTACCTACAATACCATAACGCTGCTCACCAATTATTACCGGTGTCCCCTCTTTAGCATGCCGAGGATAACCATCGCCATAACCCATAGCTACAACAGCTAACTTGGTTGGTTTATCGCTTTTCCAACGACCACCATACCCAACAGCTTCATTAGCAGGCACATCTCGCACTGCAATTACGCGCGTAGTTAAGCGCATAACTGGTTTTAATTTGTGTTGCTGCCCAATACTATTTGCCATTGGCGATACACCATATAACATAAGCCCAGGACGCACCCAATCGCCATGACCGCTCGGCCAGGCAATAATACCAGCCGAATTTGATAAACAATGCGCTTGGTCAATACCATTCACTAAATTATCAAACAACGTAATTTGCTGAACCGTTTTAGCATTATCAACGTCATCAGCACACGAAAAGTGGGTCATTAAATTAACGGTATTTTTAGCGTTAGGTGTTTTTTGCAAGCGGCTATAAAAGGCTTCAAACTGCTCTGGCGCAATACCTAATCGATGCATACCTGTATTTACTTTTAACCAGCATGTTATTGGTGCATCTAGCTTTGCTTTTTCAAGCGCCGCTAATTGGTACTCATCGTGAATAATAGTTTGAAAATTGTTGGCCAGCAGAATCGGTAAGTCGGCTTTGTTAAAAAAGCCTTCTAGTAAAACAATTGGTTTTGTTAAGCCCCCAGCTCGAAGGGCAAGCCCTTCATCTATACGTGCCACAGCAAATGCGTCAGCATTATTTAAATGCTGCGCAATCGTTACTAATCCATGCCCGTAAGCATTTGCTTTTAGCACCGCCATCACTTTGCTGTTAGGTGCAAAGCCCTTAACTTGCGCTAAATTATGCGCAAGTGCCGTTAAGTTAATTTCAGCAGTCGCTAAGCGCATTAGTAATCGTCATCTACCGCTGGTCCCGCGTAATTATCAAAGCGAGAAAATTGACCTTGGAATGTTAAACGCACTTTACCAATTGGGCCGTTACGTTGTTTACCTATGATAATCTCAGCAATACCTTTATCAGTACTGTCTTCGTTGTAAACTTCGTCACGGTAAATAAACATGATTAAATCGGCATCCTGCTCTATCGACCCTGACTCACGTAAATCTGAGTTAATTGGGCGTTTATCGGCACGTTGCTCTAGCGTACGGTTTAGCTGCGAAAGCGCAACAACCGGACATTTTAGCTCTTTTGCTAGTGATTTAAGTGAACGCGAAATTTCAGCAATTTCAAGTGTTCGGTTATCAGCAAGGCTAGGTACGCGCATTAGCTGCAAGTAATCGACCATGATCATACTAATGCCGCCGTGGTCACGCGCAATACGACGTGCACGAGAGCGAACATCGGTAGGTGTTAAGCCCGAGGCATCATCAACATACATTTTGCCTTTTTCCATCAACAAGCCCATTGTTGATGAAAGTCGCGCCCAATCGTCATCATCTAACTGACCTGTACGTACCTTAGTTTGGTTAATACGGCCAAGAGACGCTAACATCCTCATCATAATTTGTTCTGAAGGCATCTCTAGCGAGTAAATTAGCACGGGTTTGTCTTGAGTCATTGCGGCATGTTCTGCAAGATTCATCGCAAAGGTGGTTTTACCCATTGAAGGACGCGCTGCAACAATAATTAAGTCAGACGGTTGCAGGCCCGTCGTCATTTTATCAAGATCGGCATAACCTGTACTTACACCCGTTACACCATCTTGTGGCGATTGATAAAGCTCTTCTATTTTATCAACGGTTTTTTCGAGTATGTTATGAATACTTTGCGGGCCTTCCGTACTTTTTGTACGTTGCTCGGCAATTTTAAATACTTTGCTTTCGGCAAAATCGAGTAGGTCGTGACTAGTACGCCCTTCGGTATTAAAACCCGCTTCGGCTATTTCATTTGCCACGCCAATCATTTCACGTACAACAGCACGCTCACGTACAATGTTTGCGTAGGCATCAATGTTGGCTGCACTTGGCGTATTTTTAGCAATTTCGGCTAAGTAAGCAAAACCCCCAATACCTGCAAGTTTATTATTTTTTTCTAAACTTTCAGAAATAGTGATTAAATCTATCGGATCGCCAATCTCAGCAAGTGCCGTCATCGCCTCAAAAATTAACTTGTGCGTGCGGGTATAAAAATCCTGTGATACAACAAGCTCAGCTACGCGGTCAAAAGCTTGGTTATCAAGCATTAAGCCACCTAAAACAGATTGTTCAGCTTCTATTGAATGGGGAGGAACTTTAAGAGTATCGACTTGCTTATCTGGTTTGGCCATAACTTCACAGTAGTAAAATTGAATGGCTCTATTCTATCGACTTGCAGGGGCTGTGCAAATAGAAAAGCAGGAAATCTTTCCTGCTTTTTGTAATCGTGATGGGGAATGAGTGTTATTTGGTACGAAGCTCTATTCGTCCACTTATGGTATCCATTTCAACATTTGCATTACCGCCATTAATACTAAACTCTAAATCACTGGCTGGGCCATATTTAGCTTTACTGACTTTGTCACTACTGACTTTGTTAATGATTTTACCATTAGCATGGGCTTTAATTTCAAACTTTGCTGATACACTTTGTGGGAAATAAAAGTCGGCATCACCACTTACTGATTCAAAACGTACATCACCGCCTTTTAAAAGCTCGTTAATCTGTACTTCTGCTTCGCCATTGACCGTATTAATACGTAGGTTTTTAATAGCCGATAGCGTAAATTCTATATCGCCATTTACGTTTTCAAGGCGTACATCATTAGCGCTTGAAGTTGATTTAATATCACCATTAACAGCGCTAAAACGCAGCTCACCACTTGATTGCCTATCGTTAATTTCACCATTTACGGTTTCAAACTGAATATTCCCGTTTAAGTTCTCAGCGTTCACATCACCATTTACAGTGGTGAGCTTAATGTTGCCAGTAATATCATCTACCGTAATTTCGCCGTTAACCACATCAACTTCTGCGCCGTTTTTAAGCTCCTTTGCAGTCACCGATACATTAACGCCAGCAAACTCTAAACTACTGCTTTTAGGCATAAATATAGTTAGGTTTGAGCCGTCACCACTATTGCCCCAATTTGATTTACGGGGCATTTTTACAATAAACTGTGTTTTATCACCACTTGTTTTAAGCTCATAACCCTGTGCTTTATCATCAAGCTCGCCAGATACTTTAAATTCGTTTTTATCCCAGCCTGTAATATGTATATCACCGCGTTGGTTTTCAATAAAAATAGTGCCGCCACTTGGTACGTCTATTTGCTTATCTATTTTTTCACCCGCAAATGCCGCCAGTGGAAATAAGCTCAGTCCTAATAAAATCGCTTTCATATCGTACTCCTAAATGTGCTGCCAACGTGGCGCGTGCACCTTGTTAATTAAATCAAGTTGTTGTTGATATATTTGCGCTAACATTGTCAGTAGCGCTTGGTTTTGTGGTTCGTTTTCAAGAGCTTGCTTTATTGCTTGCTCAGCTTCTTCAAGTTCTTGTAGTTGCGTTTGCCAGTTAGTGGTTAATGCTTCTTTATTTTCGTATTCAACTAACAAACTATTTTTTTGAGCCGAAAAGTAATCACTTATAGCCACTACGGGCTGTGGTTCAGGTGCTATAACAAATATATTAACAGCAATTAAAGCAGCCACAGTACACGCTGCTATTGCCGTTAGTTTTGGCCAAATAATAGTGCTGTTTGGGTTCTGCTTATTATTAACAATTGCTCGCTCAATCCCCGCCCATAAATCTTTTTGTGGCGTAATTTCTTTATCAAGCGTGTTTAATGACTTATTTAAGTAGTCGTTAAAGTTTGGTTTACTCATTTTCATACCACTCTTGTAATAACTGCCTAGCACGATGATATTGTGACTTACTTGAACCAACAGTCATACCTAATTGCTCCGCGATTTCCTCGTGCCTGTAACCTTCAATAGCAAATAATACAAATACCATACGTGCGCGCTCAGGAAGCCTTACTATTAACTTATCGAGGCCATTTAAGCCTTTGCAGTCGTTAGCTGATTGCTCATCCATACCGCTGTGTTCAATACTTACTACTTTTTGTAACCAGTTTTTTTGCTTGCGCAGGTAACTTATCGCTACATTACTGGCAACACTATATAGCCAAGTAGAAAACTGCGAACGCCCATCAAACAATGCTATTTTATGCCATACCTGTACAAATACCTCTTGGGCGGCGTCTTCGGCGTGTGCTTGGTCTGCTAATAAGCGTAAACATAAACCGTATACTCGTTTTATATGTAACTCATAAAGCGTTGTGTATGCGCCTTGATCACCCGATTTAACTCGCTCAATGAGTGCAGCTTCGCACAAAGGCGTTGGTTCGGGTTTAACGTGTAACATCCGTGATGCCGCCTTTTAATTATTATTGTTGAGTTGCTATTTAAGTGTATTAATAAGTTAGACGTAATGACAGTTCGAAAAGGTTTAAAAGGAATGAAAAAATAATTGAATAAAAAGTGGCTTATGCGAGGCTTTATACCAATTCGCTTAATTAAGTGATCTATTTTGAGGATGGAAAAACGTGTTGATAGCTAGACAAAAAATTCGCTATTTAGTTGTTCTCGGCAATTGCTCCTGCATTGCTCTACCTTCTGCATCCATGCAGTCGTAAATGAGAATTTTTTAACACAGGTAGCGACACGTTTAGCCCCGCAAAATGAT
>NZ_JACJEA010000026.1:0-59756 GCF_014163835.1 Pseudoalteromonas sp. SR43-5 | reverse complement strand
ATCTTTGATCAATTTAACGAATTAAATTGCACTATAACGTCGTTAAAAATTTTTTATTTAGAACAACTAGATACAAAAATTTTTGCCTAGTTCTAGCGTAATTTTCTTAACGTTAAATAGACCCCGTATATAAGCAGGTTGGTATTATTATCGAGATAGTATTAAACCAATACCGTTACTTCTTAACCTTACCCTTAAGAACATAAATTTCACCATCGAAACTGCCTTGTATCGTCAGTCCTTGGCTTGCCAACTCTTGCAAATATTCAACATGATCATCAGTGATATGCTGGCCTGGGACTAAAAGCGGAATGCCCGGTGGGTATGGAGTAACTAAACCTGCACAAATGCGGTTGTTACTTTTGCTAATAGGCACAGATTCGCGGTCGCCATAAAAAGCATCGCTTGGAATACACGCCAAGTCTATGGCTGGTAAATTTTCAGGTAAGCGAGCTCTACGCGTCGATTTCGATAGTTTTACTTTACCGCTGTCTAGCTTTTTCAATGCATTGTACAAACGAATTATTTTTGAGCGTGTGCCGCCAAGCGTCAGTAAAACCAAAATGGTGCTGTGTGTGTGTTTTTCTATCTCTAGCCCAATTTCATCCAGTAGATATTTATGAATATCTTTTAATGAGTAAGGTAGCTCACTAATATCAATAAGGATCTTTAATGGGTCGTGGCCCATATTATCACCACTAAAATGCGGGAATATTTCCATAAAGTCTTGCTTAGCTAATACTTTAATTTGCTTAAGCGAGGCCATCTGTTGTTTAAACTCCTCAACATGATTTAGCAGCGCATTGAGCAGCTTATAGCCTTCCATCTCTAATTGCTTTTGGCACACGTCAAGCGATGCAATAAGCTGATATTTAGGCGATGTACTAGCGTAGATACTATAAATCTCTCGAAAGAAATCGGCATCAAAATCGGGGTCGTTAATATGAATATAAGACGCTTGAGAAAACGCCGATACTACTTTATGCGCCGAATGCGTAATGTAGTCAGCCCCTGCATGTATCGCAGAATAATGACGAAAGCTAGGATGAAACAAAGAGTATGCAAACCAGGCTTCATCTATAAATACCTTAATACCATATTGATGAGCATAATCTACGACTTGTTTTAGGTCGCTAAGTAAGCCATCGTAAGTACAACCGGTAAGCACTAGTAATTTAGCATCAGTATTGTTTTCAATTGCTAACTTGATGTCGGCCAACGATGGTGGCGCGAAAATGCCATATTTTGGGTTTAAGATACTCGCCAAATAAATAGGGTAACTGGCTGATTGCAAGATGCCATAGTGTACTGACTTATGGCAATTACGGTCGACAATTACTTTATCTCCCTTGCGCAGCAGTGTCTGCAAGATGATTTTATTTGAGGTGGATGAACCATTTGTAACAAAGTAGGTGTGTTTAACTTCAAACGTCGCCGCGGCTGATTCTTGGGCGCGACCAATAGTATTAGTGCTGTCTGATAATGAACCTAGCGAGTCTACCGAAACCGACAGGTCGCCAACAAATACATTGCGGCCGTAAAACTGATAAAAATCTTTAATGTAAGGTGAGTTTCTAAAGCTAGAACCCCCACTATGACCCGGTGTATGCCAAGAGTCGTTTGCTTCACCAACGTAACGACGATACGCCGTCCAAAATGGCGTTTCAGAGCGGTCGTCAAAATCGTTAATCATATAGCCTAAAATAGCTTCTGGGTCAGAAATCACTTCATCTTTAAAAAAGAATGATTCGATTTCTTCTGATTCGTTTACGATCTCCAGCCCTTTAGTGTCGTCGCCAATAACATAAACCGGCAACTCAAGGCGAATTGCCTTTAACTCTTCAATAAAGCGGCTATACATCCGCTCACCCACTTTGTTGTGCATATCCCAGCTTAGAACCACGGCTTGAATATCACCATCTTCCTCTACACATTCCAGCGCGTGCTTCAGCTCGAGGCACTCAATAATATCGATATGAATATCGTCTCGCTCAAAGTTAGGAATGGACTTTGACAGATTCGTTGAAAGCCCTTGTAAAGTGGCTGGGTCTTGTTCAATTATCAAGATACGAAGTAGAGGTAGCATAAAGGGTTTCGCAATATAATTTTATAATGCCCACTAGCATAACCAAAGGAGTGAGCGTTGTGAAATTAATACTTTGATAATGTTCTATTAATAGTCACATTCTGCGGGTTATCTAAATTAAATTACAAAAATATTGCTAGGCCTTGGGTTAAAAATACGACTCAATTTATTGTTAGTGAGCGTTTAGTTAATGCGGCGCAATTTATTTAATAATATAGAATCGACTGGCAGCTAAACGATTAGCTATCTTATCACTAGAGTTCGAATAGAAGTGTGCTAGCCAAGGTTTAACCTGTTAGTTATCAAATACGATAACTTGATTTTTACCAGCACTTTTAGCTTGATATAACAGTTTATCTGCGTTTTCATATAATTTTTCAAACTTACAGTGTTTTGTATCGCCTTTATCTACACCAGCACTAATTGTAACTCTTTGCAATTCAGGTGATATATCAGTTAAATTAAGACTCGCAATTGCCTCTACAAGCCGTTGTGAAATCATTTTTACAATTTCAACATCATGGCTAGGAAAGAAAACTACAAACTCTTCTCCGCCATATCGCCCTACAATATCTTTCTCTCTAGTTTGAAATTTTAGAGCATGGGCTACTCTTTGAAGGACTTTGTCACCAGCATTATGTCCAAATTGATCATTGATGAGTTTAAAGTTATCTATATCTGCAATTAGTAAAAAGCCGCTTTGTTTATCTAAGCGTGAAACTTGTTCATGGAAGCCTCTCCTATTTAATACTTTTGTCAAAGGGTCGATTAACGATTCATTAGTGATGGTTATATTTAGTCGTTTTAATCTTTTAATATGTCGAAATGAGAAAAGTAAAATTAGAATGAAAAGGCTAAGATTAATGAACAGAATTATATTTAACCTAATATGATCAGCCGCTTTGTTTTGCCAATCTATTTCGCTTGGAAATGCAAAGCTACTGAATAAAGAAAGGCTAATTAGTGCTAAATTTAAAATATACATTTTTTGATAAAGTAGAAACACAAATTAGGCAACTTATAAATGAATGTAATAATAGACCTTGAATACCAATACTTAAATAGGGCCCAATCATCTTTGCATCAGATACATCTAGCAAAACACCCCATGAAACAACCAGGTATAAAAATCCAATTAAGAGTAGAGATAAAGATATCGTTTCAGGCTTCAACTTAGTTACATACGTTGAAAATAAAATTATAAGAAGTAATGAGCTTATAGAAGATAAAACAGTCATCGGCTCAAACCAAAAACTTGGGGCCTCAATAAAAGAATGATTTTCATTAGCTTCCCAAAACTCAGGAAAGGTCAAAACCTGTAAAAGATCGACATTTGAAAATATGATCAAAAGTTCTTCAAATGTTACTCCCGCAACAGACTCGTTAAAAGCAATAAAGGTGATAAAGCCATTTGAAAGCCAGATACAGAAGGCTGAAGTAATTGCTAAAAGCAAATTGTATAATTGAGTTTTACCACTATAGCTTTTCAACTCGTTATTCCGTTTTTTCTTTAAACTCACACAAGTCTTCAATAATACAGCTGCCACACTTTGGTTTACGTGCTACGCAGGTGTAACGTCCGTGCAGTATCAGCCAATGATGCACGTCTACTTTAAATTCTTTTGGTACAACCTTTTCAAGCTTTTTTTCTACAGCTACAACATCTTTACCCATGGCAAGCTTTGTACGGTTAGATACACGAAATATGTGTGTATCTACGGCTATTACAGGCCAGCCAAAGGCGGTATTGAGTACAACATTAGCGGTTTTACGGCCAACGCCTGGTAGGGCTTCTAGGGCTTCACGATTTTCTGGCACGATGCTGTTATGTTCATCCACCAAAATTTGGCACATTTTGTACACGTTGGCAGCTTTAGAATTAAATAAGCCGATGGTTTTTATATAATCACGCAGTGTATCGTGACCTAAGTCTAAAATGGCTTGTGGCGTATTGGCAACAGGGAACAACTTTCGAGTGGCTTTATTAACGCCTACATCGGTTGCTTGCGCTGAGAGGGTTACCGCTACTAGTAACTCAAATGGGCTTGAATATTCAAGCTCTGTAACTGGATGTGGGTTATCGTCGCGTAGGCGCGACAGTATTTGGTGACGTTTTTCTTTATTCATGCAACTTAAAACGTATTAGTGCTAATTGTTGCTCTAATACGTTTTCCCCTTAAGTTAAGCTAGTAACACGTGCTCGAGGGCCTTTTTCAGCCTCTGGCGGTGCAATTTGCTTTGATTTTATTTGTGCGTCAATTACGTTTTTAGCAGCAATAAGTAGTCCAAGACCTAAAAAGGCACCCGGTGGTAAAATTGCCAGTAAAAATTGGTTATCAAAGTTAAATACTTCTATGCGCATGCTCAGTGCCCATGGGCCAAGTAATAAATCGGCTCCGTCAAACAGCGTACCTTGGCCAATGAGTTCACGCATAGCTCCTAACACTAACAATACAGCCATAAAGCCTAAACCCATCATTAAGCCGTCAAATGCTGATAAATGAACAGGATTTTTAGAGGCGTATGCTTCGGCGCGGCCAATAATGGCGCAGTTAGTTACAATCAACGGGATAAAAATCCCCAATGATTGATACAAACCAAAGGTGTAAGCGTTCATAAGTAATTGAACTATAGTTACAAAGCCCGCGATGATCATTACAAATACAGGTATACGAATATCTTTTGGCACCCAGTTACGCACAATTGATACGGTAACATTTGAGCCTATTAATACGAGTAAAGTTGCTAAGCCCAAACCTAAGGCATTTGTTACAGTTGAGGTAACGGCAAGCAGTGGACATAAACCTAAAAGCTGCACAAGGGCAGGGTTATTTACCCATACACCTTCTTTGTATAATGTTTTTAACTCACTCATTTAGCTACCTCCATACATTCGGCATTAGGTGCTGCAAAAATATCATCAAAATTAGTTTGTGCGAACAATACGGCATTTTTAACAGAGCCCACAACAGCACGTGGCGTTATGGTCGCGCCTGTAAATTGATCAAACTGGCCGCCATCTTTTTTAACAGCCCAGCGAGCGTCTTCTTCGCCTTCAACCGTTAAGCTTTTAAATGTTGTGATCCAAAGTGATTTTTTAACTTCTACTTTGTCGCCTAGACCAGGGGTTTCTTCGTGTTTAGTCGTACGAACGCCAGCAATAGTGCCATCGCTTAATACCGCTGTTAATAAGTTAATATCGCCACTGTAGCCATTTGGCGTAACATGCCTAATAACAACAGCGACTGGTTTATTGTTTTTACGAGCACGGTAAATTACTTGATTTTCGTATGGGCCTAGTTTTTCGTCAGTAATAACTACGCAATCTTGTGATAATTGATTGTCGTATGATTTTGGGTCGAGCACTTCTTGTAGTTGCGCAGTAAGTTGTAGCTGTTCTTGCTCTGCAATTTTATCGGCAGTAAGTGCATTGATAGAGGCAACTAAGCCTGTTGTTGCTAATGCAAACGCAGTTAAAATAGCACCATTTTTAGCCATTGACGAAATGATCATTTTACTGCTCCGTGGCCATAAGTACGCGGCTGTGTGTAGTAGTCTATTAGCGGCACTGCAATATTAATCAGTAATACGCTAAATGCGATGGCATCAGGAAAACCACCAAAGGTACGAATTAAATAAATTAGTAAGCCAATTAGCGCGCCATAAATTAAGCGCCCTTTGTTAGTTGTTGCTGCAGATACCGGATCGGTTGCTATGAAAAAGGCTCCCATCATAGTGGCACCACTTAATAAGTGAAATAGGGTGCCCGGCTCTGTACCAGGTGATGCGATATAACCAATAGCACTACATACAGCTAAACTTGCGATAAAACTAACAGGAATATGCCAGTTAATTATTTTTGCTTTTAATAAGTATAAACCACCGGCTAAAAAGCCTAAGTTAACCCAGGCCCAACCAAGGCCAGCCCATTCGTTAAATATTGGCTTTTGCATGCTTTCGGTAACGGTTAAACCGTGGGCTATGTCTGTTTTAACAGTATCTAGTGGTGTTGCCATTGTTAGGCCATCAACCCCTGCGCGTACTTGATCTAGGCTAAACCCAGAGGCCGTAAAATCGGTGAATATTAGCCTTAGCTGATCAGCAAAGCCTATTGGCGTATTTATTAAATCAGTAACAGGCAACCATGCGGTCATTTGCACCGGAAACGAAACTAATAGCAGTACATAAGCCGCCATTGCTGGATTGAATAAGTTAAACCCAAGGCCGCCATAAAGCTGTTTAACTATAACGATAGAAAATAAACAGCCAATAACGATTATCCACCAAGGCGCAAGTGGTGGAATACTCAGTGCCAATAACACGGCAGTAAGCCACGCACTGCCATCACTTAATGCAGGCCAAACAGGGCGCTTTCGTATTAGCATTATTGCAGCTTCAAATACGCTTACAGCAACAAGCGCGAGCACCAGTTGAATAAGTACACCTGTTCCAAAAAAGAAAACTTGAGCAATTAGCCCAGGAATACACGCAGCAATAACGCTAAGCATTAATCGCGTTAACGATTTATGGCTGTGATTATGCGGCGAACTGGTCATGGTTAATTTCATGACTGATTATTTCCTTCTTTTTGTAACTTTTTAGCTTTTGCTCTCGCAATTGCAGCAGCCACGGCGGCTTTTTTCTTATCGTCGGCTGATTTAGGTTTATCTGCGTTAATAAGAACTGATGAGTCATCGGTGTTACTTTCTGCACTCTTAGGTGCTGCGCTATCAACTTGTAGCTCTTGGGGCTGAGTTTGTTCGGTATCTTCTAGTGCTTTAGCCGCTTTTTTAGCTTTAGCACGAGCTATGGCCGCAGCTACCGCTGCTTTTTTATCATCAACGGGCGTATCGCTTTGTGACTCTTCACTTGTGGCTTGCTCGGCTTCTTCTAATGCTTTAGCTGCTTTTTTAGCTTTAGCACGAGCTATGGCCGCCGCTACCGCTGCTTTTTTATCATCAACAGGGGCATCACTTTGTGGCTCTTCACTCACGGTTTGCTCAGCGTCTTCTAATGCTTTAGCTGCTTTTTTAGCTTTAGCACGAGCTATGGCCGCCGCTACTGCTGCCTTTTTGTCATCAACAGGGGCATCACTTGGTGACTCTTCACTTACGGGTTGCTCAGCGCCATCTAATGCTTGTGCTGCCTTTTTGGCTTTAGCGCGAGCAATGGCTGCAGCTACCGCTGATTTTTTGTCATCAACGGGGGCATCAGTTTGTGGCTCTTCACTCACTGTTTGCTCAGCGTTATCTAATACTTGTGCTGCTTTTTTAGCTTTAGCTCGAGCAATGGCTGCAGCGACTGCTGATTTTTTATCATCAACGGGTGTAGTCTCGGCCGATTCATCTGTTTGCGATTTTTGCTCTTTATATTTACGCGCTTGTTCTTTACGTAGTGCGCGTTCTTTTGCTACTTCGCTGTTATCTGGCTCTAGTTCTTCGCCTTGTTGCTTTTTAGCTTTAGCGCGTGCAATAGCGGCAGCAACAGCTGATTTTTCATCGCCGTTATCTGATTTATTTTTAACGCGGGCTAGTGCCTCTGCTACTTTTTGTTTTTCGTCAGCAGATTTAGCGGCAGGTTTACGTTTATGGCGGTTTTGGCGTTCTTCTTGCTCACGCTCTAAACGTTCTTTTCGGGCATCAAAACGCTCTTTTGCTCTGTCGGCTTTAATTTTGTCAGCTTGTTGTTCTTTAATTTCAACTTTGGCTATACGGTAATACTGTACAAGAGGGATTTCGCTTGGGCACACGTATGCACAAGCACCACATTCAATACAATCAAATAAATTGTGCTCTTGTAGTTTGTCGTACTCTTTTGATTTAGCAAACCACTGCAATTGTTGTGGCAGTAAAGAAGCAGGGCAGGCATCGGCACAGGCGCTACAACGTATACAGGCTTTTTCAGGGCCGGGCTCCGCTAGCTCTTTATGATCAGGCGCTAAAATACAGTTAGTGGTTTTAACTATGCCAATACGTACTGTGGGTAGTGTAAAGCCCATCATTGGGCCGCCCATCACAACACTTTGCTGCGGTACAGGCGAGAAACCTTGGCAATCAAGTAAGTGCTTTATTTCAGTACCAAGCAGTGCCCATACATTTCCAGGTTTATGAATAGTGTTACCTGTTACCGTAACTATACGCTCAATTAGCGGTTTGCCTTCATAAACGGCTTGTTGTACGGCAAACAAAGTACCCGTGTTATGCACTAAAATACCAATATCGGCTGGAATACCAATGCTAGGAACTTCACGGTTAGTAAGTAATTTAATTAATTGCTTTTCACCGCCAGATGGATAAATAGTTGGCACCGTTTGAATAATAATTTTTGAGTTATGCTCAGCTGCTTGCTTCATTGCTGCAATAGCTTCAGGCTTGTTATCTTCTATACCCACAATGCACAGTGTTGGGTTTAAAAGTTGCTGCATTATTTCAATGCCTTGGATAACTTCTTTAGCGTGTTCGCGCATTAAAACGTCATCGGCAGTAATATAAGGTTCGCACTCAACAGCATTTACAATCAAAAATTCGATAGGTTGCTTAGTATCTGCTTTTACATAAGTAGGAAAACCAGCACCACCCATACCGCTAATACCGGCTTGGTGAATAATATTTATAAGATCGTCATGACTAAGCTCAGCAGGATTTTTATTTTTATTTAGAGCTACCCATTCGTCTTTGCCGTCTGGTTCAATAATAACACTTAGTTCTGGCAGGGCCGATGGATGTGCTGATGGCATAGGTGCAATATCAGTAACCACACCAGAGCTTGGCGCATGCACAGGTACCGACCAGTTAGCAGCAGGCTCTGTTAGTGGTTGGCCTTTTAAGACGTGTTGGCCTTTTTCTACAAGTAACTTACCGTTTGCGCCTATATGCTGCTTAAGCGCAACAATGAGTTTATCGGGCAAAGGTAGGCGAGTGATACTCGCACTATTAGAGAGTGATTTTTGTTGTGGTGGGTGTATGCCGCCAGGAAATGCCCACACGGTGCCTTTTTTTATTTGTTCAAGTAACTTGTCCACTCAAACCTCTAATCTATTTGTGTAACAGGAATAGCGTCTAGCTGCCATTTCCAGTTTTGTTTAGTTTCGGCTACAGGTAGCATATCAATGCAATCTACAGGGCAAGGCTCAACACATAAATCACAGCCAGTACATTCATCAATTAACACGGTATGCATTTGACGAGTTGCGCCTAAAATAGCGTCAACTGGGCACGCTTGAATACATTTGGTACAGCCAATACATTCATCTTCGCGAATATAAGCCACTGTTTTTATAGGTTCTGCTTGCTCGCCACCGGCAAGTGGTTTTTCATCAACCCCCATTAAGCCGGCAAGCTTTTTCATGGTAGATTCTCCGCCTGGTGGGCATTTATTTATTTCATCGCCATTAGCTATGGCTTCGGCGTAAGGGCGACAACCCGGGTAGCCACATTGTCCGCATTGAGTTTGCGGTAAAATAGTATCAATTTGCTCAACAATAGGGTTACCTTCAACGCGAAAGCGAATTGCTGCAAACCCTAAAATAAGTCCAAAAATGAGTGCTAGCGAACCAATCGCTATCAAGGCATAAAACAAGGTCATATTAAAACTTCACTAATCCAGTAAAACCCATAAACGCCATCGACATTAAGCCTGCAGTGATCATTGCAATAGAGGCGCCTTTAAAAGGCGTAGGAACGTCAGCAGCTGCTAAACGCTCTCGTAGTGCTGCAAACAATACAAGCACTAAAGAAAAACCAACCGCAGCACCAAAACCATATACCGCAGATTGTAAAAACGAATGATCTTCTTTGATATTTAATAAAGCCACACCTAATACCGCACAGTTAGTGGTGATCAGCGGTAAAAATATGCCTAATAAACGATATAGGGTAGGGCTGGTTTTACGCACAACCATTTCGGTAAATTGCACTACAACGGCAATCACTAAAATAAAGCTCATGGTGCGTAAAAAGGCGATATCCAGAGGGATTAAAATATATTGATTAACTAAATAGCTAGTTACAGAGGCAAGGGTAAGCACAAACGTGGTTGCCAAAGACATACCAATCGCCGTATCAAGCTTACCTGATACGCCCATAAACGGACATAAGCCTAAAAATTGTACTAATACAAAGTTATTAACCAGAACGGTTCCAATCAATAACAAGACATATTCTGTCATGTGTGCCTCACGCTATTAAAGTCCTGCTTATTATCCTTTTTTCTGCCCCGATAAACAACATTTGCGAGTCGTTATCAGTTAAATAAACGCAAGGACAAACATATTGATCACAAGGCTGTAAAATTAATGTGATTTTGATGTAAGGAATTAGTCAAATAGCAGAAACAAAAAAAGAGCAACGAATGCTCTTTTTTGTATTAATTGAAAACTAATTAAATGTCTTTAGGTTTTTCTATGTAATAACCTTGAACGCCATCTAAACACAACGTTTCTATAATGTGTTTCTCTTCTTGGCTCTCAACGCCTTCAGCAAATACGCTAACACCAATGCGGTGGGCTAAATCGACCATTAAGCGCATAAAGTACTGATTATTTTTATCATCTTCTAGACCGCGAGTATAACTTGCATCCATTTTAATAAAATCAGGTTTTAAATCGCGGAAAAACTTAAATGAAGTTAAGCCAACACCAAAACGTTCAACTGTAACGCGTGCGCCAACACGGTGAACCATGTCGATAAAGCGCTTACTAGCCTTGATGTTTTGCTGTAAACCAAACTCGCTTACCTCAAATACTAGTTTAGATGCAATATGCGTATCTTTCAATAATCGGCGCTCTAGCCAAATTACAAACTGATCGTTGTGTGCACTTGAGGCTGTTACGTTTAAACCAAAAAACTTTTCAGATAAATTACGGCTTTTAACTTTTTCAAGAGAAGAGTCGATGATCAGGCGATCAATTTCTATTGCCATATCAAGTTTTTCGGCCATTGCTAAAAAAGAAGCGGTAGGCAGTACTTGATTGTCTTCTGTTTTAAATCGAACTTGTACTTCAGCGTAGGCTTTTATGCTTTTACCAAGCGGCATAATGTTTTGCATCACTAAATGCACACGCTTAGATTCTATAACTTCCTTAATAACCTTACGCCAGTTTTGATTACCAAACCCCGCACTTACGTTATTAACTAAATCGGTTTCGCGTTGTACGTGCCATGCATTAACTTGCTTTGACTGCGCCATGCTCATCGCGTTATCAACAACAGAAAGCAGTTCGCCTAACGGTTTACCTTTTTCGTAACCTACAATACCCGTATTAGCTACCGAGCTTAACTCTTGGTTTTGTTGGTACTGCGTGAAGCGCGATTGCAGGTTTTCACCAAAGCGCTCAGCTTCTTTTAAAGGAATGTGGGGGAGTACTACCGCAAAATCAGAGCTGTTTAATCTAAATACTTGGCTACCCGTGTAAGTGCCGCTTATGTGCTTAATAATATCGGCAACGCCTTTAACGTACTCGTCACCTTTTTGATAACCACGGCTTTGGTTTATAGCTTGTAGTTCGCTACAACGAACCATAGCTAAAGAGCCAAATGTACTTTGCTCAGTGTTTTCAATATTTTTTTCGTAGTACTCAACAAACATATTACGATTACCAAGCGAGGTAATTACATCTTTGTACGCTTCATGCTTGATAGTCATAGCAGCGCTTTGTATGTCTTCGTTCTTGTTTTTTAAAAAATGTGATAACCGATTAAAGCTAGGTACTAAATCTTTTCCCATTTTTTTCAATCGAGTGCCATCTAATGCTGTTTCTAAATCATTATCAACTTGGTTTTGATTGATATAAATATCGATAATGTCAGCAACTGTTGTACTTATATTTTTATTTAAATGATAAAAAATAGATTTCATTAGAATTATTGGAATAATAACTAAAATGGCAGAAATCAAAATAACAATAAAAAGGGACGTTTGTAGCTGCGACGCTAAATGCTCAATGTTAAGTACAAATTCAACTTTTATATCTGCGGCATCGTTTACAGCAAACTGTGGGCGTACAGAGTTAAAGTTAGAGAGTACAAAATCAGCAAACATTGGTAATTGAGTAGGGGGGTTAATGCTAAATACTTCAGCACCTTGGTAATCTCTTAGAGTAAAGCTTGAAAACGTATTACCATCTGCAATTGATTGTTTTAAATTTTGAGCAGAAATATCGTCTAAAGAAAGGTCATTAATATACTTAGTAACAGTCGTTTGTGCATTTTTTTGTGCATCACTTACCGCAGTATCAAAGCTTATAGATATGAAGTAGCTTCCTGCTGCAACACACAATAACCAAGAGATAATTTGTATAAAAATAAGTTTTTTAAATCCAGCCATGTTTTCAGTCTTTTAATAATCAAAAGGGAAGGAATCAAGTCCTTGATTAATAAACTAAGTACAGCGCATTAAAGAATTAAACTAATGCTTTAGTTATATAAGGAAGAGTAGTGGAAATAGCTTGGAATGTCTATGAAATTCTTAGAATTGGCTCCCCCTCCCCGACTCGAACGGGGGACCTGCGGATTAACAGTCCGTCGCTCTAACCAACTGAGCTAAGGGGGAACTAAAGTACTGATATTATTATGATGATTTGGCTCCCCCTCCCCGACTCGAACGGGGGACCTGCGGATTAACAGTCCGTCGCTCTAACCAACTGAGCTAAGGGGGAACTACATCATAAACATAAACTTGGCTCCCCCTCCCCGACTCGAACGGGGGACCTGCGGATTAACAGTCCGTCGCTCTAACCAACTGAGCTAAGGGGGAATCGTTTATGGTTGAAAAACTTGGCTCCCCCTCCCCGACTCGAACGGGGGACCTGCGGATTAACAGTCCGTCGCTCTAACCAACTGAGCTAAGGGGGAAGCGTCTTGCCTTTCAACGGGGCGAAATATTAATGACCGAGCCGCAAAGTGTCAACATATAAAAGTCATAAATTGAAAAAAGAGGTTTATTCGTTGTTTTTGTGTTCGATCTGCGTGATTTATAGCTCTATTAAAGCTGTTTTTTTAAGAATTTAAGAATACTAATGCGAGTTTTATTATTGTTGAGTCTTTAAATTGGTTAAATTAAACACGCTATTAAGGCCGCTTGTAATTAAAAAACAACTCAAAAACATAAAATTTCATTTTTTACTTTGGGGTATTCTTCGTATTTATTTACTTTTTTATTTTAATTTTCTAAAAATATACCTGCACGAATAGTCATAAAAGTATTTTCCCTCTTAATAGTGATCCAATTTTGATCTATAAATTGAGCATTTATTATCTTCGCTCAAAAATAGAACAATCAATAACTTAACTTTGTATTAAACGTTTTTTATTTACTAACGTATAAGTATGTTAAGAAGAAAAATCGGCAAGCTTGCGTTTTCAGTGTGAGTTTATAAAAATGCCACAATTAGCAAATCAACAATTGGTTGGACCTCAGCGAAAATTGCGAGTCTCTCAAGGCCTTTATAAATGCGGCTTTGAATGAGTTATCCACGGTTTCTGTGGATAACTCTGTTTATGAAACTTTAAGAACATCATCGGCACCAATGTTTTAGGGTGCTACAACGATTTCAAGCTTTTAAATCACTATTTTTTATTCATTGTAAAACAGTGGGTTATGTTTTGGTGGCTAATAGATGTAACTCCATGAATGAATTTTTTCGTAACGATAAACCAAGTAGTTGCTTTGTGTAAAAAAGCATCAGATAACACAGGGTGTTTGTAATAAAAGTTATAAAAATGTGTTTTAATTGTTTTTTGGCGTGTTTAGGCTCTATTTTAACAAAAAGATGTAAAAACCAAGTTTTACTATTTTTTAGAATATTTACTTCCGTAATTACATCAATTGTGGTGATAAATCCGTGGCTTGAACTGCCTTGATGCTTTAAAATGATTCGTTCAGTAAAAGAGGCCTATTTATTTCATGCGCGCAATTTCAAAATCTCAGACTCGCCCAGATTTACTAAACGATCCTATCTTGCCTACATTAAAGACGATGACCATACCGATGATATTCGGCATGATCACACTAATGATGTTCAATATTGTAGACACCTTTTTTATAAGCTTACTTGGCACCGAACCACTAGCTGCCGTGAGCTTTACATTTCCGGTTACTTTTACCGTTATCAGCTTAGCAATAGGGCTGGGGATCGGTACATCAGCAGTAATAGCGAAAGCGCTCGGCAGTAATAAAATTGATGAAGCACGTTTTGATGCCAGTATTTCTTTAATGGTTGGTGTGGTTCTGGTTATTGTGTTGTCATCTGTTGGATATTTACTGATTGACCCCATATTTACTTTGCTAGGAGCGGGCGCGCAAGTATTGCCGTTAATACACGAATACATGAATGTATGGTTTATCGGTAGCGTATTTTTAATAACCCCAATGATTGGTAATTCGGTACTGCGTGCCAGCGGTGATACCAAAACGCCAAGTATAGTAATGGGCGGAGCAGGGCTGATAAACGCCGTACTTGACCCAATACTTATATTTGGCTTTGGGCCGGTACCCGCGTTAGGAATTCAAGGCGCTGCCATAGCAAGTGTTGTCGCATGGTCGGTCGCTGTGGTTATTATTTTATATATATTAGCGGTTAAAAAACGTTTGTTGAGTCTAAAAGCGGGCAAGCAAACTGTAACTGGCGCTATTCGTAAAATATTAAAAATTGGTTTACCTGCTGCAGGTGCAAACATGCTTACACCTGTTGCAATGGCTGTAATGACCGCCTTAGTAGCGCATCATGGGCCAGAAGCCGTGGCCGCATTTGGAGTAGGAAGCCGGATAGAATCTATTGCAAGTATTTTAGTGCTTGCGCTATCGATGACATTACCGCCATTTGTGAGTCAAAACTTTGGGGCTGGCAAATTATGCCGAGTTAAAGATGCGTATACCGGCACACTCAAATTTGTGATGATATGGCAATTTGCCATTTACGTATTACTAATTGCATTTTCAGGTGTTATAAGCCAATTATTTGGTAAAGAACAAGCCGTAATAGATGTAATTAAGCTCTTTATTTATACCATCCCACTAAGCTATGGCTTACAAGGGGTGATCATATTATCAAACTCATCGTTTAATGCTTTACACAAACCAATGAACGCATTGGTACTAAGCGTTATTCGTTTATTCATATTTTATGTACCATTTGCTTATATCGGCAACGAAATAGCCGGATTATTAGGGTTATTTATAGGCGCTGCCATAGGTAATTTATTTACAGCAATAGTTGCATATAAATGGTTTATGAAAAAACTAGAAGCGCTGAGCGGCGAATCGTTACAGGAGTGCAATAATTGAGCGACCATTTTCAGTTAAAATCACATTTCAAACCAGCAGGCGATCAGCCTACCGCCATTAAACAGCTATGCGAAGGGTTAGAAGCGGGGCTTGCACACCAAACGTTATTAGGTGCCACCGGTACAGGTAAAACCTTTACTATGGCCAATATTATTAGCGATTTAAATCGTCCAACAATAATAATGGCGCACAATAAAACATTGGCTGCGCAGCTATACGGCGAGATGAAAGAGTTTTTTCCTAAAAACGCGGTTGAATACTTTGTATCGTATTACGATTACTACCAGCCAGAAGCCTATGTTGTATCTAGCGACACATTTATTGAAAAAGATGCTTCGATAAATGAGCACATAGAGCAAATGCGTTTAAGCGCGACCAAAGCATTACTTGAGCGTCGCGACACCATTATTGTGGCATCGGTATCGGCTATTTATGGTTTGGGTGACCCTAAATCGTACATGAAAATGATGCTGCTTTTAAAAGTGGGCGAAAAAGTAGATCAACGCGACATGCTACGCCGCCTTGCTGAAATACAATATACCCGCAATGATATAGATTTTAGCCGAGGTACATACCGCGTACGTGGCGAAGTAGTTGATATATTCCCAGCAGAATCAGACACTTTTGCTGTACGTGTAGAAATGTTTGATGATGAAATAGAACGCTTAAGTATTTTTGACCCGCTTACCGGTGCAATTGAAAAGCACATAGTGCGCGCTACTATTTATCCTAAAACGCACTATGTTACCCCGCGTGAAAAAATACTTGGCGCTATCGAAAAAATAAAAGAAGAACTAAAAGAGCGACGCGCCCAGTTACTCAGTGCAAACAAATTAGTAGAAGAGCAACGTGTAGCTCAGCGAACGCAATACGATATAGAAATGATGACCGAGCTTGGTTATTGCTCGGGTATAGAAAACTACAGCCGTTATTTATCGGGTCGTACGCCAGGCGATCCGCCGCCAACATTGCTTGATTACCTACCTGATGACGCATTAATGATTATTGATGAATCGCATGTAACCGTATCGCAAATTGGTGCAATGTATAAAGGCGACAGAAGCCGTAAAGAAAACCTTGTTGAGTATGGTTTTAGAATGCCCTCAGCAATGGATAATAGGCCACTGCGTTTTGAAGAATTTGAAGCCATAGCACCACAAACTATTTATGTATCGGCAACGCCTGGCGACTTTGAGTTAGAGCGCTGCGCGGGCGAAATAGCAGAGCAAGTAATTCGCCCAACAGGGCTGCTCGACCCACTTATAGAAGTACGTCCTGTGGGCGATCAGGTTGATGATTTACTCTCAGAAATATACAAAAGTGTGGAGAAGGGCGAACGCGTACTGGTAACTACACTTACTAAACGTATGTCTGAGGATTTAACAGACTACCTAAGCGAGCATAATGTAAAAGTACGTTACTTACATTCAGACATTGATACCGTTGAGCGCGTAGAAATAATTCGTGACTTACGAGCAGGTGTGTTTGATGTGTTAGTGGGCATTAACTTACTGCGAGAAGGCCTTGATATGCCAGAAGTGGCACTTGTTGCCATACTTGATGCTGACAAAGAGGGCTTTTTACGCTCAGCTCGCTCGCTGATACAAACCATTGGCCGTGCTGCGCGTCACTTAGATGGCCGCGCTATTTTATATGGTGACAGAATTACAAAATCAATGGCAAAAGCCATGGACGAAACAGCACGCAGGCGCGAAATTCAGCATGCATACAACGTTGAGCACGGTATAGAGCCTCATGCTCTGGCTAAAAAAATACTTGATGTAATGGATGTAGGCGAGGAAGCGGCTCCTAAAGACAACCTTAAACTGATACGTAAAGAGTCTAAAAAGGTTCTTAGTGCGAAAGAAATTGCCGTGCAAATTAAGCAGCTTGAAACCAAAATGCATGCATACGCAAGCGACCTAGAATTTGAAAAAGCGGGCTCTGTTCGCGATGAAATACATGAACTACAACAACAGTTGATTAATTAAAAATGACAGCAAACTTAACACCTCTTATTACTGCGCTTGAAGACGCGCCAATTTTAAAAAATGAACTGTGTCGTGTTTTTCATGGCCGAGGCCACAGCGTCGAAGCATTAAGCCATATTAATTTAGACTTTTACCCGCCCAGTTTATTTTTGGTTTCGTACGATGAAATTGACGAGCAAACACTAAGCGAGCTCACCAATGCTGTGTGGCAGTGGGCGCAAGAAAATCAGCCTGAGCTTATTACGTCACTTGTGTACCAGCAACGTGCTGGCGTACAAAGCCAAAACACCGTGGTTTATGGGCAATTACCTAACCCACATGTTGTAACCGAAAATGGTATTCGCTTTTTGGTTGATTTACAGAGCCGCCAAAATACCGGAATATTTCCCGATATGCGCAGCGGCCGTGAATTTGTAATGGCTAATAGCAAGCATGGCAAAGTGCTTAATTTGTTTTCATATACATGTGGGTTTTCGCTTGCCGCCATGCAAGGCGGGGCAGATCATGTGATGAACATGGATATGAGCAAAGGCGTGCTAAAAGTCGGCAAGCAAAACCATCAGCTAAATGGTTTTGATCGCGGCGTAAGTTTTTTACCTCACGATATTTTAAAATCCTTTGGAAAACTAAAAAAAGCAGCCCCGTTTGATTTAATAATAGTTGATCCGCCAAGCTTTCAAAAAGGCAGCTTTATATTAACTAAAGACTATCAAAAAGTGCTGCGCAGGTTGCCAGAGCTACTTTGTGATACCACACAATTACTATTGTGTGCTAATAGCCCAGAGCTTAGCGAAGATGTATTTAAAGCATTAATAAACGAGAACACCCAAGGCGCAATTGAATTTGTTGAGCGCCTAGCCCCCACCGAGCGTTTTATTGAAGTTGACAGCGACAAAAGTTTAAAAGCGCTTGTCTATAAAACGTCACAAACACCTGCTTAAATGAAGCTCAGTAAACGCCTAACTGTCATTGATACATTAATTTCGCAACATCACGATATTATTTGGGATTGTTGCTGCGACCATGGTTATTTAGGCATGGCGCTATTAAAACGCGCAGCTGCAAGCCAGGTTATTTTTGTAGATATAGTCGCCACTTTAATGAACGATTTAGAAGCGCAATTATCATCTATTAATAAATTACAAAAAACCTGTGATAAAAATCCGCAGTGGCAGGTCTTATGTCAGGATGTAGGCAAAATAGAAATTGCTCAAAGTAAAAGCCAAGTAGTTGTAATAGCAGGTGTTGGCGGTGAGCTGTTGTTAAGTTTAGTACAACAAATCATTGCTAATAACGCAGTTGAGCATTTAAATAATGTTCGGTTTATTTTATGCCCAGTGCATCACACTTATAAGTTGCGAGTGGGTTTAAAACAACTTGGTTTAGGGCTTGTAAGTGAGCAAATAGTTTACGACAACAAACGTTTTTATGAAGTGATTGAAGTGAGCTTTAGTACCAATATTGAGATTAGCCATACCGGCAACAAAATGTGGGACTTTGCTAGTACAGAGCACGATATGTACCAACGGCAACTCATAAATCATTATAATAAAATGCTCAATAAAGATAAGCCATACTATCAAAAAGTTATAACAGACTATCAAGAACTCACCGATAGTTAAAAAAGCCCAAAAGTAGGGCGTACATGTGATCTAATTACGACATTGATGACGTAATGTGTTCATAGTTTATATCGCACAACGCGAGTTTATTTGGTTTATTTATGTCAGATAACAAGAGCCACATTAATCATTTGCTTAGCAATGAGCAAAAATGGCAACACAGTTACGAGCAACCTATTTCTTATGCACCCCTTGTGCAATTGGCTAATAGTAATTGGGTGGTGCCACAGCATTTTTTACGTTACAAGCACACGCTTCAAAGCGTAAACGAAGTACTTGAGAGTATTGAATTTTCGGCTCACTTTAGAGTGCTTGCTGCACAAAAAGGTGAAGAAATTTACCTGCAAGTAGCAGTGCTGAGCCCTGATAACTACCAAAAAAGCGCATCTACTAATGAAGCGAAAGCTAAAAAACTATTATTTGGCAGACGCTGGATAGTAGAGGAAAACTTACCTACCTCAGAGCTTATTCAAACCGCATTTTTAGCGTTAAAAGTAGCGCGAGAACATGAAGTAAGAGAACTTTTCCAGTTAATGCAAAGCGGCGCAACAAGTACGCCATTTAATAACCATCACGACTTACCTGTAATGGCGCAAAACCCTGAACTTGTTAAAAGCGAAGCGGTTACAAGTAACGTTGATGAAGTGCTTAAACGCATTGTATTTGCAGGAAAAAGCATTGAGCTTAAAAGCCAGCAGCAAATAGCCGAGCAACATTTATATACTGTTGAGCTGTTGTGTGAAGATTGTCAACTTAGCGAGTTTAATAAAAAGACAATCGCGTTTTTAACAGCAGATCCATCCGCTAATAGCTTTTTACACGCCTTAATTACAGCATTAGTAGCCACAAGTAATGACTATGTAAACGAGCAGTTTAAATACAAAGATTTTGCCCGCTTTAGTAAGCACGTAGTGGTTGAACAAGTAGGTAATCTAAGCATCGCTATGCGCTCGCCAAGTACCGTAGGGCTTTGCTCTATGGGTAAGCAACATGCTAATCAGTTAAACTTTGAGATAGACAGCGGGCGAGCACCACAGGGCTGCGGGCAAGCTATTGGTGGATTTTTAGCTGCTCACGGCATTGAGCAGCCAGAAAATGCGCATTTATATCCAAATTACTTATAACAACTTAAAGTTTATTAATTTCATCTTTAACGTTAAAGCTTGAATCAGTAACAATAGCCTCAAGTGTTTGTACACGCTCTTTTAATGCAAGCACTTGTGCGTTTGTTTCAGCTAGTTGTTTATGGGCATCGCTGTTGTTGTTTTGCATTTTATGCTTAAATTCAAGATGCTTTTTATACATATCGTAAACTACTCCTGAGCCAACCGAAATTAGCACAATAAGTACAATCATCGTAGTTCCAGACATAACCTCATTCCTTATCATTTTATTATTCGTTTATGGTTAAAGTATAACCTTTAAGCGCTTTTGATAAAGCTGACAATTGTAACTTAATTTGTATACTTTATTTAATTCAGCTTTGAGCGTGTTCATCATTTATACACTTTAGATATTGTTTAATGGCTGCATAAATAAACATACTTTAGCCAATACAGTGAGTTGCCATGTTAAATAATAAAATACCTCCCGTTATTGTTGTGCTGTTTTTTGCAGGCATAATGGCGCTTATTGCGCATTACAGTGTTATTGATTTCACCGCATTTATTACCTACTTAGCAGCAAGTTTGGTCATTATTGGGTGTGTTTTTTGTATTGCAGGGGTAGCGAGCTTTAAAATAGCAAACACCACAGTAAATCCTAATAAACCTGAGCAAGCGTCAAAACTTATTACGAGCGGCATTTATAAAATTTCGCGTAACCCAATGTATGTGGGTTTTGCATTTATTTTAGCAGGGTGGGGTGTTTGGTTAAGTTCCTTGTGGGCGCTTTTATGTATTATCGGGTTTATTGCGTATTTAACATTTTTTCAAATAATACCCGAGGAGCGTGCGCTCACTAAATTATTTGGTGAAGAGTTTACCGCCTATAAAGCGCGCGTAAAACGCTGGCTGTAATCAATACCATTAACTTAAAACCTGACAAACAAAAAAGGCTATCGATGATAGCCTTTTTTGTTTGCAGCAATTGTATTACTAATTAATTGCGGCTTATTCGTATTCTAACGGGTCTGTAATGTTATTTAGTGCAAATGCTTCAAGGCGCTCTTGGCACGCGCCACATCTACCACAGGCCTTTTCACGGCCGTTATAACAGGTCCACGTTTGGCTGTAATCTAAACCCATTTCAATACCGTCGGTTAAAATACCAATTTTAGTATTATTTAAATACGGGCTAAAAATTTCTACCGCGTCGTAGTTCGCAATACGACACACATCATCCATTTTTTGCACAAATTCAGGACGGCAGTCAGGGTAAATAGCATGATCCCCAGAATGAGCGCCGTAATAAACTTGGCTAGCTTTAAGTGATACCGCGTAACCAACAGCAAGCGAGAGCAAAATCATATTACGATTAGGTACAATCGTACTTTTCATGCTTTCTTCTTCGTAATGGCCTTCAGGTACGTCAATATCATCAGTAAGTGATGAGCCACCAATAAGTTGGTTAATCGCCGAAATATCAACAATTTTATGTGGAACGTTTAATTTTTCACACACACTTGCCGCTACTTTAAGCTCTTTTACATGACGCTGACCATAGTCAAATGAAAGGGCATATACATCATGGCCTTGTTGCAGGGCTTTATTTAATACGGTAAATGAGTCCATACCGCCGGAATAAATAACAACTACTTTTTGCGTCATATCTGTTTTGCTCTTAGTTTTAATAGAGGTTTATATCAGGGCGCGATATACTACACGGCCGCAGCTTAAATAACAATTTTTGCACAGCGCTTTTTGGTTTTTTAATAGTAGCAATTTGGCTGCTAGGTAGTAAGTGAGATCTCTTTTGTACAAAATTAATGAAGTGTTTGAAACCATTCAAGGTGAAGCTAGCTTTACTGGCACACCCTCAATATTTTTACGTCTGCAAGGCTGCCCTGTAGGCTGCTCTTGGTGCGACACCAAGCAAACGTGGGATGTTGATAATGTATATAAAGTATCGCTGGATGAAACCGTAGAAAAAAAAGCCGACTCAGATCATTGGGCTAACGCCAGTGCAGAGCAAATTTTAGCTTTGTTTCAATCACGTGGTTACACCGCAAAGCATGTTGTAATTACTGGCGGCGAGCCATGCATGTTTGATTTAAATCCAGTATGTAACTTATTACACGAACACGGGTTTAGCACACAAATAGAAACCAGCGGCACGTTTGAAATACTCGCCCCAGAGCAAACATGGGTAACGGTATCGCCAAAAATCAATATGCGCGGCGGCTATGAAGTACTTACCAGTGCAATGAAGCGTGCCAATGAAATTAAACACCCCGTTGCCATGCAAAAGCATGTAGAAGAGTTAGAAGAATTATTTGCTAAAACAGGCGTTAACCCTAAGCTTGTTTACTTACAGCCAATTAGCCAAAAAGTATCAGCAACTAAACTCGCAATCGACACCTGCATTGCCAAAAACTGGCGCCTATCAATACAAGTACATAAGTATTTAGGAATTAGTTAAAGCCAGTTTAAAGTTATAGTACGTATGTTGGGTAGAGCGTAGCGAAACCCAACGAATCTCCAATTCCACACCGTTTTATAACAACGCTCTATAATATTTAAATACGTAGGCCGGATAAGCGAAGCGCCATCCGACAACACTAAAACTCATATCTTCTTCGCTAATAGCCATAACTAGTTTACTATGCGCGACTTAAAAATATTCTACTACTTACCACTAGGCTTATATGTCCGAAAACGCGCTTTACACCGACCTTTCTGATTACTACGACTTAATGTGTGCAGATATTAATTATCAAGCCCAAAGCAATTCTATTCACAGGCTGCACCAAATTTTTGGTAATGGCGCAAACACCCATCTAGATTTAGCATGTGGCACCGGCCCGCATGTACGCCACTTTATTGATTACGGCTATAAAAGTAGTGGGCTTGATTTAAACCAGCCAATGCTCGATAAAGCAAAAGCTCGTTGCCCAGAAGCGCAATTTTCATTGCAAAACATGAGTGAATTTAAGGTCGCTGAGCACTTGGATTTAATTACCTGCTTTTTGTATTCAATCCATTACTGCGACGGCATTAATAAGTTAAAAGAATGCCTTGCCAGCGTACACAGCGCATTAAACGTAGGTGGAATATTTTGTTTTAACACGGTTGATAAAAACAAAATCGACAGCGATTCATTTGTAGAGCACACAGCAACAAGCGAAAATAGCTTCTTCACATTTCGATCTGGCTGGCACTACAGTGGCACTGGCAGCAAACAGTTATTAAAACTCAGCATAGAAAAAACCACCGCAGATAAAACACTCGTATGGCACGACGAGCACCCAATGGTCGCTTTTACTTACACCGAGCTTAAAGAAGCCTTAAAGCCGTACTTCGAAATCCACATATTTGAACATGACTACGACAAAATAACCCCATGGGCAGAGCGCTCAGGCAACGCCATTTTTGTCTGCGTAAAAATTTAAGTTAAACACCCATCAAGAAGAGATACAAGTTTGGGTAGAGCGTAGCGAAACCCAACGAATCTCCAATACCACGCCCCAATAACCCCGCATTATATATTTGAAAACGTAGGTCGGATAAGCGAAGCGCCATCCGACACAGTAGCTTGTTTAAGTTTCGGCGAATATAAACAGCTAATTAATTATGATGTATGAAGTCAAGATTTGACCCCTTTGGTTTTTTGGTTTCATAACGGTACTTTGTATTATAAAATAGTTAAAAATAGTAATAGAAGGCCTAAATGATCATGATGTGTGAAGTCAGAATTTGACCTTCTTGGTTCAGCGTTAAGTTAAATTTCCTAGGTTGAGTTGAGTGCAACGAAACTCAATACAACGATAAAAGCTTTATTAACACGTCTTCCGAACTTAGAGTTCCAACCGCGTGCGAATAGAAAGCTGAAATCAATTAATCATGCTTATGTAGTCAAGGTTTTATCTCTTTTTTAGGAGGCCTAGTAAGTCGCTCTATTCGAATCTACTGCCTGAATATAAAGGACAAGTTAAATTATGGACAAAGAAAAATTAAAACCAAGACACAAGCAATTCTTTAAGGTTGACGAAACAGTTGGTTTGCATGAAAATTTCTCATTTCGCCTTGCTATTTTTTTACCTGTAGTGATAGCAGCCTTAATAATCTCGGTATTTTCATTTCAGTTGTGGCTTAAGGGGGAATTTAGATTTGTATTTTCTCAGCCTGAAGTATCAGCTTTCATAAAATATTTTACTTTCCCAATTTCATTACTTTCACTTAGCATAGTTTTGGAGTTATGGTTGCGAGATTTCATTCTTCTAAGCAAAAGTCCGTGAGTAATGAGATTACGTTAAAAAATAACGCTGTTAATTATTTCTATAAAACACATGAAGAGTTTGAAAAATATTGCACCAAGCTAGTGAATTCGAATGAAAACCATTTTAAAAATATCAGATCGGATACTTGTTACGCGAGCCTATTTAGTTCAAGTATGCCTGAAGCACCATCTATGATTGCTAGTGAGAGCTTCTTTAGAGCTATCGAAAGTTTCTATAGTGTTTATGCTGATAACTTTATCAATTACTTGGATAGCAGTGAATATTATTTGGCAAAATCAAGAAGTACCAGAAAGATGGGTCCAAAGCACGACTTTAGTAAAGGGTTAGAAAGTAAGTTAAACAGACTAGGGGTAAGGTTTAGCTTTATTGGCTCCGTAGCTGAACTAACCAATGTAGAAGAAGATCTTTCAAATTTTTACTGTTCTATATTCGAGCTTTTCAACTTTCCGGGTTTAGATAATCGCCTTTATGCAAATGAAAGACTTAATAACATCCATCGTAAGTGGACAACATTTATAAAGAATCACCCTAAGTACATTGGGATTAAGAGCTTAGCCCCCCAAGACTGATATAATATTTCCAATATTGAATAAATTCGTTCAGTTTACAACTGAGCGGGTTTTTTATGTCTGTATTTTGAAAGGAAGCCCACCATGATATTATTTATCCTTCAGTTAATTAAGGGAATAGTATGAAAAAACCAGATTTTATAACAGTTATAGCCATTGTTTTATGCGTTAGTGCTGGGGCAATTATAGGGCAAAGCTTTTCTTTTGAAGTGAAACTAAGTGACCTAATAGCTCTTACCGCTACACTGATTACTTTCACTTTTGCTTATTTTGGCTTCAAGTCCAACAACGCTCAGTATATAAACTCAATTACGCCTATAGTCACTAAGTTTGAATTGGGGCATAACAATAATTATACATATACTATTTTCGTTAATAATCATGGTACGGGTCCAGCACTCAACGTCGATCTAAATGTTTTAGTTGATGGTGAAAAATATACACTAGCTGATTTTTTGAATTTATTGGTCAATCGATTTGGTGACATGGAAAATAGGTATAGTCATCCTGCAGTGTTAGCGGCTAGCAGAGAGTATGAGGTCTTAAGCCTTAAAGCAAAAGATAACTTACAGTACGATAAAATACACAACATACTAAAAAAATCAGAGCTAACAGTACAATTTGATTCGATTCAGCAACGAGAGTTTAAAGAAATGTTTTTACTAGGCTTTGAATAGTAATATTCCTATTTTAAAACCCGATTCTTGCGGGGTTGTCCCCTTTAGAACAATTAATTAAACGTTCGATCATGCTTTTACTTAACCAAAATACTTAATAACTAGCATAAAAAAAGCGTTGCCCTTGAGCAACGCTTTTCTGTATTTGTCTAATAGCTGGTAGCTAACTTACTCTGCAGCAAGATTATTCCGCCGCTAAGTAATCCAACACTACTTGATGGTGATCTTTGGTTTTAAACTTATCAAATAGATGTTTTATTTTACCGTCTTGGCCTACTAAAAATGTCAGGCGGTGAATACCATCGTACTCTTTACCCATAAATTTTTTGTAGCCCCATACACCAAATGCTTCAGCAATGGCGTGGTCTTCATCGGCTAACAAATCAAAATTAAGCTCTTTTTTAGTTTCAAAGTTTTTAAGGCGCTTAATTGGATCTGGGCTAATACCTACAACGCGGGTGTTAAATTTAGCAAGCTGTGCTTGCTCATCGCGTAGGTTTTCGGCTTGTACAGTACAGCCCGGCGTTGACGCTTTAGGGTAAAAGTACACGAGTACTTGTTGCTCTTTTAACAGCTCGCTTAATGTTACTGTTTCGTCGTTTTGGTTTTGTAGGCTAAAAGCGGGTGCAGTATCGCCAGCTTGTAATGGACTAATTGTGTTCATGTTTAGCATCCTTAACGAATTCGTTTAAAAATATAATCTACGTTTAGTGTGTGAGAAAGGCTCTCAAAACTAATTTTAAATTGATCTATATCTACATCAACAGGTATGTTGAATTCAAGTTCACAACGCATTTTAATGTTGTCTTCTTGGGAATAAGTGTCTGACTTAAGTGAGCAAATACTAATATTATTGTCGGCAAAAAAGCGCGTTACTTTGCTCAATGTACCAGGGGTGTCTATGCCTGTATATTCTAGTGTGTAACCTGCACAAAACTCGCTAGGAGTATGACTTGCTGTACGCTTCATCATGGTTAGCAGGCCAAGTTCCATGGCTTTAGTGGGCAGTACGTGCTCTATGCGGCTTATTGCCGACATGTCGCCGCTAAGTAGCATTATGAAGGTAAATTCGCAGCCTAAAATAGCAATACGGCTGTCAATAATGTTGCAGTGGCAATCGCTAACCAGTTGGGTTAGTTCACTTACTATACCGGGTCTGTCTTCGCCAATCGCTGTTAAAACAATTTGATGATTTGAAAATGCAGTCATGAGTTCAAATACCTTGTTACTTGGATTATATCAACCGAGTTGGCAACACCAAAAATACACACAAGAAGTTGCACGGCGGCGAAGTTTAACACAAAAAGGGCTCTAAACTACAGCACACGCTAATTAAGCGCTTTTAAAGTGCGGTGTTTCTTGTTTTTACTGGCACGGGAAAGTACCATAGCTAAAATTTGCTTATTTGCGCTTAGTTGCTTACTAAGTTGAAGTGCTGAACTTTATTGCATTTAGGCAGCCAAATAATAAATGTAAAGTTAATATTGATTTTACACTGAACCAAATCGGTATTACCCACTCATATATTTGTTAAAACAATTAAAGGGTATGCTAAGGAGAAATATCTGTGCAGTATTGGATCCCAAAAGCACTTGCAGTAAGTGTATTGGTAAGTTTATCAGGGTGTAGTGTATTTATTAATAAGGCACATGACGAGCGTAATTATCGTACGCATGAGCCTGTAAAAGCACCAGCGTCGTTATCTCAACCAGCTCAAGACCCAGTTTATAAAATGGATGTAGGTCAATACGACAATAATCCTGAAGCTACAAATTACCGCCCACCGGCACAAGTATTAACAATTGCGAAAGGCAGTTGGGTAGAAGAGACAGATAAACAAGCGCGTATTTATTTTGATAAAAACGATGGCATTGCTGATTTAGATGAATTTCTTTGGGACACGATTAAATCTGTCCTAGCTGATAATAATGCAGGAACCACTAAAGAAGATAAGCTACTTGGTATTATTGAAACTGATTGGTACTCAATCATTAAAACCGAAGAAGGTTTTTGGTGGTGGGGCGATGAAGTTAACGATGATTTAGAAAAGTTTAGGTTCACTATTGAAGAAAAATCACATCAACGCACTGCGTCTTTACGTGTAGAGCTGATTGATTTTAAAGGTGATAAAACGCTAACAGACTTACTCAAGCAGCAGCTAGAAGTACGTGCGCTTAACCAAGTAGTAAGCGAGTTTGATTACCGTTACCGTCAACTTGAAGTTGATATGCGTAAACGCCAAGGTATTATTTCTCTTGAAATGGGCTTTGACAATAAAGGTAATGCAGCACTTGTAACTGAGCAATCTTACGACGCTGTGTTTGACCGTTTCTCTGGGTTTTTAGAGCGCTTGTCGTTCTCTATTGTTGAAATTAACCCAGATACGGGCTTAATTACTGCAGATTATACTAAACCAGAAACAAGCGTTTGGGATTCAATTTGGGGTGATGACGTAGCTCAACTACCTATTGATGAAGGCCAATACCAAATTTTAGTAAGTAAAACTAAAGAAGGCGGTACTAGCTTAACGTGGATGGATGATAAAGGCGAAACGCTTGAGCCAGGTACTATGAATGGTTTACAACAAGCATTAGAAGCAGCACTCATTCAGCGCGGCATTAAAATTTAAATAATAATAAGTTTTACCACAAAAAGAGCGCTATGCTCTTTTTGTGGTTTTTATAGGTTAAACAATATGTCTCAGCTACCTGAACGTTCACACTATACGTGGCGCACTTGGTTTACTTTTTTGGTTCCTTCGTTAATTGGTGTGTTTTTATTTATGACACCCATTAATACGTCGCAAGGGATGACCATTCCTATTGCCGTTATGGCAAAAGCGGTTCAAGCAATGATGCTTGGCTCTGCTCAAGCAATTATTACCCTCATTATTTGTATTACAGGGGTTATTTCTGTAATTACTAAAGTGTTTAAACCCGCCGCTATATGTAACTCACCTTTGTTAAAGCATTTATTTGATGTGAGCTGGACATGGCTGGTGGTACGCTTATTTGGTATGGCGTTTGGTTTGATGACGTACTTAAGCCTAGGCAGCGAGATGATTACCTCGGCCAATACTGGCGCGCTGGTATTAAATGACTTATTGCCTGTGTTGTTTTCGGTATTTATTTTAGCGGGCTTATTACTGCCGCTATTAATTAACTTTGGTCTATTAGAGCTTGCTGGTACGTTAATGACCAAAGTAATGCGCCCTGTATTTGGTGTACCAGGTAGAAGCGCGGTTGACTGTACTGCATCGTGGTTAGGTGATGGCAGTGTGGGTATTTTGATGACTGCAAGGCAGTACGATCAAAAGCACTATACACAACGCGAAGCGGCTATTATTGGTACTACGTTTTCAGCGGTTTCAATTACATTTAGTTTAGTGGTGCTTGGGCAAGTTAAACTTGAATACCTATTTGCACCGTTTTACGCAACGGTATGTTTAGCCGGTATTGTTGCCGCTATTATTGTGCCGCGATTACCGCCACTGCGCTTTAAAAAAGACTTACTCATTGATGGCACTGAGCCAGATAGAGACGCTGAAACAATTCCGGGTCATAAAACCTTATTTGGCCATTCGTTAGATGTTGCACTAGCTAAAGCAGATAACTCAACGGGTGTTAAAGGCACTATAGAAGAGGGCGTACATAATGCGCTTGATATGGTGTTTGGTGTGTTACCTGTAGTTATGGCGGTAGGCACATTTGCACTGATCATTGCTGAGCATACGCCTATATTTCAGTATTTAGGTATGCCGTTTGTGCCATTTTTAGAGCTATTGCAAGTACCCGAAGCAGCCGCAGCGTCGCAAACTATCATGGTTGGCTTTGCTGATATGTTTATTCCGTCAATATTAGCAGCAGGGACTATTGAAAGTGATGTAACGCGCTTTATTATTGCCGCAATGAGTGTAACTCAGCTTATTTATATGTCTGAGGTAGGTGCACTTTTACTCGGCAGTAAAATACCGGTAAATATTTTAGAGCTATTTATTATATTTATTTTGCGAACGCTAATTACTTTACCTGTTATTGCGCTAATGGCGCATTGGCTAGTAGGCTAAATTAGCAAAAATATATTTAGCGAATTGGTATTATTGAAAAAGCCCTGATTGATCAGGGCTTTTTTGTGTCTGTTGTATTTTTTATATTGGCGTTGGGCTTTATAAACTCCTGTTTTGCAGAGAGTCTAATCAGCGCAATATTACCAATGATAATGGCAAAAACAACAGCGACAATAATTACAATATGCCAAGTTTGCATCGCAGTATCACCTAAACTTTAGTACTTTTAAGTGTGACCGCTTTGCGCTATAACAGCAATTAATTTACTCAAAAATACAATCAATAACGTTAAAAACGTCTCGCTACCGAAAGCGTTAAAAAGTTAAGCCCAGGGTTTGGCTCTTTAAAGCCTGCGTTTGAATAGTGAATAACGCGAAGGGCAACATTGGTGTGGCCAAAATCGGCTACAAGGCCTATGCGGTCTTCAAACTGGTAGTGAGTACTTATGTTTTTACCGGCAAACTGCGTTTCATCAATCAGTGATACACCAATGCCTGCTTCTACATAAAATGGGGTGTTGTTAAAACTAAAAGCAGGAAATTGCAGTACAGGCGACATAGCAAGTACTAGGTTTGATTGTGTTTCATCGCCGTGGCGGTATTCCCACATGTTTACGCTGGTTTCAAAGTAAAAGCGTGCATCACCAATAAGGTTTTGCATACCAGGTGCATGATACTGATACGCAAGCTTAACGCCGTTTACGTTACCTTCGCCTTTGAGAAAGTCAACGGCATAACCGTGGTCCGATTGAGCAAAAGCAAGCTTGCCAAAAAGTGAAACTACTAATACAAAAGAGATAATAAGTGTTTTAAGTGACGTTTTCATAGGTGCCAAATGTTTGTTTGATTTAAGTTGATAACTAAATGATAAGGGCGGCCTGTTAACAATTACAATGAGGACAAAATGCCGGTTGTATATGAGCTGTTAATGGAGTTTTCTAACTGCTTGAATTTATTTTATTTATTTGATTGGTGCTAATTGAGCATTAATAAGTTGCTTATTTGTGCCTTTTTTATTGCGTATAGTTCGCGTAAATTACAGCCATCTTAATCACACAGACATATACAATTATGAAACTCTTTAAACTATTCGTTTTAGCCACTGCTTTTTTTAGCAGTTCGTTATTTGCACAAGCTCAGCAATCACCAGATCAGTTACTTGAATCGGTAGCTGACAAGCTTTTTGCAGATATTGGCCAAGTAAACTCAAAAGGTACAGCCAGCAAAGACGCGATGGCTGCCATTGTTGAAAAACGTTTAATGCCACATATTGACGTTAAGTTTGTGTCGTTTAAATTATTAGGTAAACACATTAAAGGTATTGAGCGCGAGCAAGCTGTTCAATTTATAGATGCAGTAGAGCATTACTTAACAGGCACATACGCCGGTGCACTAATGAAGTACACGGGTCAAAAAGTAGTATTTGAGCGTAATAACGCAAAAAGTGACTCTGAGTACGCAACAGTTAATACGCAAATTATTGAGCCAAATGCGCCTACTATCGACTTAAGCTTTAAGCTTCGTTTAGGTAAAAACAATGAGTGGAAAGTATACGATATTGTTGCTGAAGGCATTTCACTATTAAGTGCTAAACAAAAAGAGATTATTCAACGCATTTCTGATGTGGGTTTAGAGCAAGTTATTAGCGAGTTAAAAAGTAAATAGACTATTTGTCTGGCTCTGATTAAGCCCAACTCCAACCTCAAAAACGGCCAATTACTTATGTACTTGGCCGTTTTTATATTTTTGCTAAGGACAATACCAATCCACAGTAATACTTAATCATTTAGAGCAACTAAATAACGAAATTTTTGCCTTGCTATCACACGGTTTTCTACCTCAAAATAAATCACTTAATTAAGCGAATTGGTATAATCCTAAAGGATTGTTGTTATTGCGTAATTTTGCGCTAGCAGCAAAACAAAGGTGTGCTAGAATATCGGCACTTTGATTAAGCGTGGTGTCAGCTTAAAACTGATATAACTTACCACCCCCAAGCCACACTGGAGTTGTGTTGTTTTAATGGAAAATGTACTGATTTGGCCAAAGGAATACCCATTACTTATTAAAGGACTGGTAGAACAAAACGGTGCCTTTATTTTAGATGCTTTGGAAGCTTGGCCTGCTTGTCGTTCTACAAATGAAGACGATGGTGTATGCACCACCGTGCTGCCACCTATTTATTATTTGGCATGGCTAACCCCGCTGGAGCCATTTGAAGAATGTTACTTTCAACATATCTCTGAATATGACGAAGACGCACAAGCGTATATTAGTGCGGTTAAAAGCCATTACTACGATAATGAATACACCCCTGAAAGCCTAGTACTTATGCTGTGCCAGCGCCTTGAAAAATACGCAAGCGTGGCTGCACAAAATACCATAGATACGCCACTGTCTTTAGTTGATTTATTTTTTAGTAAACGCTATTTCACCTTAATTGAGCATGCGTTAAATAATAAAAGTAAACTCTCGGCAAAGGACACATTAGCGCTTTGGAAAGAAGTTGATTTTAGAGAGCGCCTAAGTGCGTTTATTCCAGAGTCTATTGCTGACTTGGATACCCTTTGTGAACTTGCCAGCGAAAAAGTAGCTGCGGGTAAAGACTATTTTACGCTGCTGACGCAGGTTTCTCCTGATGTTGACTCTGTTGTTCTCTTAGAAAAAGCTTTGCTTACTCATTTACGTAAAAAAACAGCTAAGCAAACAATGGCTATGCGTTTTATTGAACAAGGCGCTACTGGTGTACTTGCTGATGAAAACAATAAAACAGCCTTTATGTGGGCCGCCGAAAAAGGCTTTGTAAATGTGGTTGAAACGCTACTTGCAAAGCAAGACAAAAAAGCGACAGATAACTTAGGTAATACTGCGCTTCATTATGCTGTGTTTGCTAAAAATGAGTCGTTAATGGTGCTGCTTATTAAAGCCGGATACGATTTTAGAGCACGTAATAAAGAAGGTTTAAGCTGTTACCGTTTAGCGGTGAGTATTAAAGCTAATAACTTAGTTAAATGTTTAGAGCGTGACTTTGGTATTAAAGAACTTTCGCCAGAAGGGCAGTTCGATCGCATTAAAAAAGTGCATGTGCTACATGCTATTGTGACTATATTGCTGCCTTTACAGTTGTTTTTCTTTTTTGATGAAACCCTCTCAATTAAAAGTGAGCTGACGCTGGGTTTAACTATGACTGCGGTGATTTGTTTTTTCTTTGCGACCACATTAAAGCGCTGTGCGCTATATCCACATATTAAACACCCTTGGGGTTTATTTGTGCTTAGAGGCTTTTCGTTTATTAGCTTAATTGCTCAAATAGGGTTGGCGAGTATTGTGGTGCTAGCTGCCTTGAGCGATTTAGTTTAGCTAGTTTTAAACAATTAATAAAAAACGCGCTTAAAGTAATTTAAGCGCGTTTTTTTGTATATAGCGTTTATGGTTAAGCCTTATTTACCGTGCTCATTTGCTGCTTTTTCTTCAGCTAATTCTTCTTTAAGCTTACGGATTTTTAAACCTTGTTCTTGTCCACGATGTCTTGCGTAGTAAGTACAACCAATAAACATAGATGATGCAAATACCAGTTCTAACAACACCCAAATTAATTCATCTGGTGCTGCCCACAGCATGGTAAGACCGTGGATAAAATAAAGCATTACAATAAAGTTAGCCCACGCATAGGTGTATGTGTTGTCTTGAATTATGCCTCTTAGCGGCAGCAGTAAAGGAATGATAGGAAAAAACAATGACACCCAACTAGTATTACCGTCTAGAGGGGGTACAAAATACATCCACAAAGGAATCAGAATAAGTAAACCAACATAGCCAAATAGTGCTGCACGTTGAAATTTTACCGTAATCGGCTTTTTAGCTGGATTGTCAGCTGTAGTCATTTAAGTTTTCTCGCAATGTGAGTAAGGCGTTTACCAACGCTTTGGCATATTTTAATTTCGTCTTTGCTTAGCTGTGCACTATTAGCGCTGCCAGCGACGTGTGTTGCACCGTATGGTGTTCCACCAGTTTGTGTTGCAAGTAGTTCGGGCACATCGTATGGCACACCCATAAGCATCATGCCGTGGTGTAATAGTGGCAAAGATAAGTTAAGTAAGGTTGCTTCATTTCCACCATGCATACTACTTGATGACGAAAATACACACGCTGGCTTATCGATTAATTGGCCTTTTAGCCACAAATCGCTGGTGGTTTCCCAAAAGCTTTTTGCTTGAGAGGCCATCATGCCAAATCGGGTTGGTGTACCAAATGCTAAACCATCGCAATTTATTAAATCATCTTTGGTGATCACAATATCGTGCGCATTTTTAGCCACAAAGGTGCGAAGTAGTGCACTAGCACCTTGTTGCTCTATCGACTCTGCTATCTCGTGAGCCATTGCTTCAACTGAGCCATGGCTTGAGTGATAAAGCACCACTATGGTTGCACTCATTATAAAACGCTTAGTACGTTTTCTGGTGGACGACCAATCGCTGCTTTATTGTTATTAACTACGATAGGGCGTTCAATCAATTTTGGGTATTTAACCATAGCGTTAATAAGTGCATCCTCATTTGTTTCATCTTTCAAATTAAGCGCTTTGTAGTCATCTTCTTTTGTGCGCATCATTTCACGTACGGATGAAAAACCAAGTTGGATTACAAGCGTTGAAATTTGCTCGTGAGTAAGAGGGTTTTTTAAATACTCTACAACACTTGGCTCTATCGCTTTACTTTGCAGTAGCGCTAGCGTTTCGCGTGATTTAGAACAACGTGGGTTGTGGTAAATAGTAACAGACATAAAATGATTCCAAAGTGTGAATTGCGTCTATTTTAGGGTAAGCGCTTGCAGACTTAAAGTCTTGCAAGCTCTTTTTGTAAAAGTCGATACTGGGTAAGTAGTGCTTTTAAACGCTGTTGCTTTACAAGTTCGGTTGGCTCTACGAAGTTAAGTGCTTTTTGTACTTCGTCTGCGGCTTTTAAATAAGCACCGTATTGAGCCAATACATCGGCGTTCGCTTCGTGATATGAGGCTAATTTATCTTGTTTTTTATACGCATCAGCCAGAAGTTGCTTACCTAGGTTATGATCTGGCTTTTCGAGTAAAAAACTCTTCAAAATATTTTCGGCTAGTTCATATTGCTCAGCTTCAAGTGCTGCGTTGGCATAGTTGAGCGTAATTACCTGATTATTAGGGCGATACTGATTTAAGTCGGCTAAAAATTTTACGGCTTCATCTGCCTTTTTTTGCGCGATGAGTAAATCGGTATGGGTATCTATATAAAATAGGTTTTTAGGATCGTTTTTTAAAAGCTCATCTAGTATTGGGGCTGCTTCATCAAGCTTTTTTTGATCAAGTAAGCTAATAGCTAAACCGTACTTTAAAGCGGTGTTATCGTAGCTATTTTCGCGAAGTCGTTTTCTAAATAGGTCTTCGGCGTTTTCTGGTTTGTTGTCGTAGCGCGCAAGCACGCGGCTTTTAGCTAAATTAAACTCAAGACTGGCACTCATATGACGCACAGGAAATTGCTCTGCACGCAAACGCACATCTGATACTCGGCTCTCTGGTAATGGGTGAGTAAGTAAAAACGCAGGTGGTTTATATTTATAACGAATTTGCGCGGCAAGTTTAGTTAAAAATTCGCTCGATGCACGTGCATCAAAGCCTGCATTGTTAAGCGTTTGCATGCCTATGCGGTCAGCTTCTTGCTCGGCTGAGCGACTATGCGTTAACTGACTAAAAGCAGATTGTGTTTGGCTGGCAGATATAATCGCAATACCCGCATCTGGTGCAACAACGGTTGCTAATATGCCGGCTATCATACCGGCAATAGTCAGCGCGCTGTTATCTTGTTGTTGCTGTATTCTTCGTGCTAAGTGGCGCTGTGTTACGTGAGCAATTTCGTGACCAAGCACTGAGGCAAACTGGCTCTCGTTATCGGCTTGAGCTATTAACCCTGTATGTACGCCTACATGGCCGCCATAAAAGGCGAAGGCATTTATTTCTGAGTTGTTTATCCAAAAAAACGAAAACGGAAAGCGCACGTCATTAGCATTAGCAACGAGTTTACGGCCAATAGTTGTGAGGTATTCATCAAGCACTGGGTCATTTATTACTGGTGATGAGCCTCGTATTTGCATCATCATTACTTCGCCAATGGCTTGTTCTTTTTCGAGTGGCAGTGCTTGTAATGCAGATGTTCCTAAATCAGGAAGCGTAAAGTTGGTTTGCGCTTTTAAAGGTTCGCTTATTAATAAGCTAAACGTAAGCGCAGCACTGCATAAAGTGATAAATGCTGATTTTAGCTGCATTTTATTCCTTGTTAATTTGTTCGCCAATTGCAATTTTGGCTATGTCTATTTCGTCACTGCTTGCACGGCTGTCTTTTTCGCACAATTGGTATAGTTCTTTTATTGTGACTCCATCAAGCTTTACAACGTTCAATTCTCGCTGCAAAAAAGTAATAATTTTATGTACTACTTTGTGTGCATGTAAAATAATGGCTTTATCTGCTTTGTCGCCCCGTTCAAAATAAAAGCCAATAAATTTATGTAACTGACTTATTCTGATCAAGTTTTTCATTGAATGTGGGTCCCACACTCTAAATTCCATAAAGCGATTGTTTTTTATGTATTGATCAACAATAACATCTTTAGCATAAGGCTGTGCCCATAGCTCAAAGCCTCTGTCGGTAAACACTTGGTGCAGCGCAATACGTGGCTTATGTTTGGTATGTATTTCACCTAAGTTATCTTCATAGCCTTCTAATAAATCTAAGTTCCAATTACGTTTATCTAAAAGTTGTTTAACTGCATTGTCGAACCCATGATCTAAAATTCCTTCTGATTCGCTTATTGATGAGGCAACAAGGTGATAAAAAGGAGGTAGTTCGCCCCAATTAATCTGCTTTTTAAACCAATTAATCTCTTTGAGTGTTGGATTACTTGGTAGTTGCGCTTTATTATGCGTGCCAGGCATTAACTTATCCTTACTGCTAGTTATGTTATAAGGATAAACTATTGCAGGAATTGTTTTAACAAAAAGTTACAACGGTTTGAGTATATAAATACGTAGACCGTAAATATGCGACTTATTATTCATTTACTATACGGATAAAGTAGTTATGGTAGAGCGCGATTTAAAAGAGTTTAAGTGTCCTCAGCAGTTTGTGCAGTTTAAGCTTGCGCTTCGAAGTGCACAGTCATCAAAACAACGCATCACTTTTAGTCTGAACAAAGGTGAAAGTGCGAACGACATTGAACGTTTTTTGCAAAAAAATGCTTATAGTTACAATTTTGATAAACAACGTGGGTTGTTATTAGTGGAGCCATTACATGTTTGAATACGTAAAAACATGGTACGAAAGGAAGTTCTCGGATCCTCATTCGTCTACCTTATTATTTTTATTATTGGTATCAGTTGCCTTACTTTACTTTTTTGGCGCGTTAATTGTTCCTGTGCTTGTTGCACTGGTTATCGCTTATTTACTAGATTGGCCGGTTGTTCATTTAGAGCGTGTTGGCTTAAAACGTTTTACTGCAACAATTATTGTAATGTTGATATTTATTAGCATTATGCTCACTCTTATTTTAGTTATTGGCCCAGTGCTTTGGAAGCAAACCAGTAACTTAGTGCAAGAAACACCGCATATGCTAGAGCAGGGGAAGTCTTATTTAATGGCTTTACCTGAACAATACCCAAGTTTAATTAATATAGAACAAGTACAAGCTATTGTTGCAACCGTAGAAGCTAAAATTATTGAGTTTGGTCAAGCGGTGTTATCGTTTTCACTTACGTCTTTAAAAGATGTTGTTGCTTGGCTTATATATTTGGTACTTGTGCCGTTACTGGTGTTTTTTATGCTTAAAGATAAGCTGGAGCTGACAGGGAGTATAGCTAAACTGATCCCGCAGCAACGACGCTTGATTTTACAAGTGTGGAACGAAATGAACCAACAAATTATGAATTACATTCGCGGTAAAGTATTCGAAATTTTAATTGTTGGTGGTGTGTCTTTCATTGCATTTACTGTTTTAGATTTGCGCTATGCAGCTTTACTTGGTGTGCTTGTTGGCTTTTCGGTATTAATTCCATTTATTGGCGCGGCACTCGTCACTATTCCGGTAGCGGCAGTTGCACTGTTTCAGTTTGGATTAGAAACGCAGTTTTGGACCATTTTAATTATTTATGGAATTATTCAAGCGCTTGATGGCAATGTACTTGTACCGCTGTTGTTTTCTGAGGCAGTTGATTTAAATCCGGTATTTATAATTGTCGCGGTATTATTTTTTGGTGGCTTATGGGGGTTTTGGGGCGTATTTTTTGCCATCCCGTTGGCCTCATTAGTAAAAGCGCTAATAACAGCTTGGTCGTCAACGCACGAAGAGATCAGCAAAGAGCTCAGTGAATAGTTAAGCAAACAGACTTTTAGTTTAAAAAAGCATAGTAAACGCACCTCTAGTGCTAATTGATTATTACTCATTACCTGTAAATTTATGTACTATTGGTAATAAGATATATTTTTTAGTAATAAGGTGCGTTTTTTAATGTCTGAGTTTTTATTGCACGATGAGCCAGTAAAACAAGTTTACCTTGATGCAAATGCAACGACCCCTGTGTTGCCTTGTATTGCTGATGTTGTTTCTCATACCATGCAAATATGTTTTGGTAATCCTTCAAGCCCGCATATCACAGGTATTCAAGCCAAGCATTTATTAGAACAAACACGTCAAAAGGCACGCACGGTTATTGGCGCAACTAATGGCGATATCCTATTTACCTCTGGTGCAACGGAGGGTATTCAAACTGCGGTGGTTTCTACATTAATTAATGCTAAAAAGCAGTCTATTAAAAACCCTGTATTATTATATGGCGCAACTGAGCATAAAGCGGTGCCAAATACACTTAAACATTGGAATAGCGTACTTGACGTTAATGCTGAGGTGCTTGCTATTCCGGTTGATAGTAACGGTATTTTAGATTTAGATTTTATCGCAGAGCATATTAATAACGCTTTGATGATTTGCACCATGGCCGTTAATAACGAAACCGGTGTATATCAAGATTTACCCGCTATAGAGCAGGTGATCCGTAGCCGTAACAAAAATGTATCGTGGATGGTGGATTGCGTACAGGCACTCGGTAAACAAGCGCTCGCACTGAGTAATACAACTATTGATTACGCTCCTTTTTCGGGGCATAAGCTTTACGCACCTAAAGGTATTGGCTTTTTATATATTCGTAGTGGCAGTGCGTATACACCTTTTATAGCGGGTGGCGGTCAAGAAAGTGGAATGCGTTCAGGCACCGAAAACCTAACCGGTATTGCAGGGTTAAACAAACTATTTAGTATGTTGCTTGATAAATCAGACGATACATTTAAACCAATTAGCACACTAAACTCTTATCGAAGCCAGTTACAAAGCGCGATAAAAGACACCTTTGGCGATATTACATTCAATCATGATTTTGCTTATAGCGTGCCTACCACACTTAACTTTGCGGTAAACGATTTAACGAGCAAAGAAGTGATTGATTTATTTGATGCTGCGGGCATTCGCGTAAGTGGTGGCTCGGCTTGTAGTACGGGCGCATCAACAAGTTTTGTTTTAGATGCAATGGGTGCAAGTAAGTGGCAAAGTGAAAATGCGATTAGGCTATCGTTTGGACCTGCGGCAACACAACACGATATTGATGATGCTTGTGTGCGGATTCGCGCTCTTAAAGCAATACTACAGGCTAACTGTTTAATTGTATCTGATAGCACTACACCACAACAAGAGGTTTGCGCACTTGGCCTTACTCAGTTTAGGCACCAAGGAGCATGTAGTTGGCTTTATGTAAGCGATGATAAGCGCGCAGTTATAATAGACCCGATTGTTGAGCTTATTCCGCGTTTTGAAAAAATAGCCAATACACAAAACTTAACTATATCAGCGGTGCTTAATACTCATCTGCATCAAGAGCGAGAGTCAGCGACTAATTTATTAACCAGCGTTCTTGCATCAAGAGTTGTAAAAGGTGAGGTTGATGCTTTAGGTTGGCCACTAAATGCCGAAAGTATTAGCTTAGCAAATGACGTACTTGAAAAAATAGCGACACCTGGGCACAGCAAAGATAGCGTAAGTTATTTATTAAAAAATAGTAATGGCGAAACGCGTTATTGTTTTTGTGGTGATTTAATTTTGCCTGCAGGGCTTGGCAATACATCGCTTATAGGTGGGGATGCAAAAGCAATGGCACGCTCTATTTTAGCAATAAGCGAGAAACTTAATAGCACCAGCATTATTTGCTCAGGGCACGACTACCAACAATGTTTTGCCATGAACTGGGCTGTACAACAAAACCAAACGCCATTACTTAATGCGTTAGTAAGCGGCAGTATTTCAGCTGATGAATTTACAATACAAAAGCAGCAGTACGACGCTTCAAAGCAAGTAAATAACACGCAATTGTGTGGTTATGTAAATGCATTGCCTGAGATTGATACACAGCAATTAAATTTTGATGACGCTAAAGCAATGTTAAACACCAGCGATGTGTATTTAATAGATACTCGGGAGCCGTATGAACATGGAGCAAATAATGTTGCTCAGTTATTTAATACACTTGATGAAAAAACATTAAATATACCGCTTAGCAGAATGGCAAATGCGGTATTTGAAGGGCAGTTAAGTAAAAATAACAACTATATTTTATTATGCCGCAGTGGTAACCGCTCAAAGATTGCTGCGAGCAATTTAATGCAGCTAGGATACAAAACTGTTTATAACCTAAGTGGTGGGCTAGCGCTTAGTAATTAAGCAAAGATTTTAATTTATACAAAATCGGCTTTAGAGCCGATTTTTTGTTTTTAAGGTTTATTTGTTTGCAAGGCAAACAATTACAGTAATTAGTGAATAACTATGAAAAGTAATTAGCAGCGCTTATAAAAATTCATTAATATTTCATTTTGATTGATTAAGCTATGCCGTTGCCTTTAAAATTACAGGTAAATTAATTTATAAAATTTTTATGATACCGGTGTCAAAAGCTAAAAATTGCGTTATCATCTGCACATAAAATTATAAAAACAGCACTTTTTTTGCATTTTTAGTTATACTATTTGCGCTTTAATTTAGTGTGAATAAGTAGTATTAAGAGTTTTGCTTTTATAAAAAACATTTTTAAATCAATTGATTGAAAAAAATAGAGGATATTTCCATGTCTAACCGAACGCAACTAGCAAGTTGGCAAGCACTAGAACAAAGTGCAGCTAAGATGAAACAAACACATCTAAAAACGTTATTTGCACAAGATGACACGCGCTTTTCTCAGTTTTCTACTCAAGTACCCGGCGTATTATTCGACTATTCTAAGCAACTTATTGATAACGATGTTTTTGCTAACTTAATGTCGCTTGCTAAAGAATGCGATATTGCATCGTGGCGCGATAAAATGTTTAGCGGTGAAAAAATAAATATCACTGAGGACCGCTCAGTTTTGCATACGGCACTTCGTAATCGTGCCCACACTCCATTAATTGTTGATGGCGAAAACGTGACACAAGCCGTAGACAACGAATTAGCTAAAATTAAAGTGTTTGTAGAAAAAGTTCGTAGCGGTAAATGGTTAGGCTATACCGGCAAAGCGGTAAAAGATGTTGTAAGTATTGGTGTTGGTGGCTCTAATCTTGGTCCACAAATGGCAACTGAGGCATTAAAAGCACTCGCTGATGATACGTTAAATGTTCACTACGTATCTAATGCTGACGGTGTACAAATTTCGTCTATATTAAAAGCCATTGACCCTGAAACAACATTATTTGTTATTTCGTCAAAAACATTTACTACGTCAGAAACCATGACAAACGCAAAGACGGCGGTTGACTGGTTTTTACAAACAACAAAAGATGAAAGTACAATTGCAAAGCATTTTGTTGCAGTAAGTACAAATTTAGAAAAAACGGCAGCCTTTGGTATCAGCGACGAAAACGTATTCACTATGTGGGATTGGGTTGGTGGTCGCTTTTCACTTTGGAGTGCGATAGGCTTACCAATTGCTTTATATTTAGGCTACGACGCCTTTGAAGCAATTTTAGAAGGTGCGTTTGAAATAGACGAGCACTTTAAATCTGCGCCGTTTGAGCAAAATATACCATTAATTATGGCATTGCTTAGTGTATGGAATACGAGCTTTTTAGGTTATACAGCGCAAGCTATATTACCGTACGATCAAGCACTGCATATGTTGCCTGCGTATTTACAGCAAGGCGAAATGGAAAGTAACGGTAAACACGTTAACTTTGCAGGCGAAACGGTACCTTATACTACAGTTCCAATTATTTGGGGCATGACGGGTATTAATGGTCAGCATGCCTTTTATCAGTGTTTACACCAAGGTAATGTAATTGTACCTGCAGATTTTATTGCATCAGTTAAGCCACAAGTGAATGTTGATAAGCATCACGATATTTTATTATCGAACTTCTTTGCACAAACAGAAGCGATGATGAGTGGTGTAGATGCAGCGCAAGTTACAGCTGATTTAACCGCTAAGGGTAAATCGCAAGCAGAGATTGATGAGTTATTAAATCATAAAATTCATCAAGGCAATCGTCCTACAACGTCTATGCTATTAGATACAGTAGATGCTAAAACAGTGGGCCGTTTAATTGCACTGTATGAGCATAAGATATTTTGCCAAGGCATTATTTTAGAAATATGCTCGTTTGACCAATGGGGTGTAGAGCTGGGTAAAGGTTTAGCATCTAAAATTGAGAGTGAACTCACTGATGATAGCGTGAAACACGCTCATGATAGTTCTACAAACGGCTTAATGGCGTACTACAAACAAAACCGTACGCAGTAAAAAATTCGCTTACGCAAGTAAGTAAACCGAGTACCTTTGAACGGGTAGCGCTGGAGTGCTTAGGGTCTGTATTTTTGTGAGAGGAGATACAGGGCCCCTAAGGCTCATTTAATAAGCGCAATGATAAACAATAATAATAAATCATCGATACAGAACAATTCAGCAGGCTTTTATTTAAATACAGCTATAAAAGCCATCTAATCTAGCAATAAATAGGCATACCCGCGCATTTACAAAATGTACTGGGTATCACAACGTAGAGAGTAACTATGCTTAATCCTTTTGATATTATAATTTTTGGGGGCGGTGGTGATCTTGCGTTACGCAAATTGCTACCTGCAATGTACAGAGCATATCAAGAAGGTAACTTACCTGAAGGCTCACGTATCCTACCAACAGTGCGCGAAGAATCGAAACGTGCTGAATACATAGAAACAGCGCATAAAGCATTACAAGAATTTTTAAGCAAAGGTGAGTTTAACGCTAAAGATTGGAAAGCGTTTTCTACTTTTTTAGTGCCAGTGGTAAGTAATGTTACAGAAGCAGACGACAACTGGGATGTGCTAAAAGGCATTTTAGATGAGCACGAAAGCACTAAGTCTCGCGTGTTTTACTTATCGCTTCCGCCTGCTGTTTACGGCACATGTTGTGAAATATTATCGACTAAAGGTTTAATTACACCTACATCACGCGTTGTTGTTGAAAAGCCAATTGGTTATTGCGGTGATTCTGCTGAAGCAATTAATGGAAAAATTGCAGAGTTTTTTAATGAAGAACAAATTTTCCGTATTGACCATTACTTAGGTAAAGAAACAGTACAAAACTTAATGGCGCTGCGTTTTTCAAACTCATTGTTTGAAAATATGTGGGATGCTAAATCTATTGATAATATTCAAATTAGCTTGTCAGAAACGGTTGGTCTTGAAAGCCGCGCTGGTTTTTATGATAAAGCCGGTGCACTTCGTGACATGGTTCAAAACCACTTATTACAACTACTTTGCTTAGTTGCAATGGAGTCGCCTAATAAGCTAAACGCTAACAGCATTCGTAACGAAAAACTAAAAGTATTAGAAGCACTTCGCCCGCTTGTAGATGGTGATGTTGATGAAAATATTGTTCGTGGTCAATACGTACCAGGTGACTTAAACGGTAAAATTGTACCGGGTTACTTAGAAGAGCTAAATGAAGGTTCTAGTAAAACAGAAACGTTTGTAGCTATTCGCGCGCATATTGATAACTGGCGCTGGGCAGGTGTTCCATTTTACCTTCGTACGGGTAAACGTATGGCTAAGCGCTGTGCAGAAATTGTGGTTGAATACAAAAAAGTATCTCACAATATCTACGAAGATAACGTGGGCAATATCGAGCCGAATCGCCTTGTTATTCGTTTGCAGCCAGAGGAAACAATTCAACTAACGCTTATGTCTAAGCGCCTTGATAATCTTCAAATGCAACTTGAGCCAGTAACAATGAATATTGAGCTTTCACAAGCTTACAGCAATGGTTTCCATTCAGATGCGTACAAGCGTTTAATGCTTGATGCTGCTGCAAATAACCCATCGTTATTTATTCACCGTGATGAAGTGCGCCAAGCGTGGAAGTGGATTGATCCAATTATTGATAGATGGCAAGGCAAAGGCAAACCTGCGCTTTACCGTTCTGGTAGTTGGGGACCTGATGATGCTGATGAATTATTAGCAGAAAACAACCACGTATGGTTTAACACAGGCGATAAGGTATAAGCATGGCAACATTAGTTGAAAAGTTTTTTGACGATAAAGACGCGTTAACAGCTGAGCTTTCTGCAACGCTTGAGCAATCATTACGTGATGGCATTAAAAACGATGGCCGTGCTGTATTAATGGTGTCGGGCGGCTCGTCTCCTGCGCCCGCTTATAAGCATTTATCAACGCTTGATTTAGATTGGCAACATGTTGATGTTGCTATGGTTGATGAGCGTTGGGTAGATCCAAACCATGAAAAAAGTAATGAAGCATTTATTAAAAGTACTTTATTACAAAATCATGGTAGTGCTGCCAACTTTATTACTATGAAGAACGCTGCAGCAACGGCTCAACAGGGCGCACAAGAGTGTGAAGCGGCTTATAGCGAGCTAAAAAGCCCATATGATGTAACTATTTTAGGTATGGGCCCAGATGGCCATACAGCGTCGTTATTCCCAAATGCAGACGGTTTAGAGCATGGTTTAACAACTGAGCAAACAGTATGTGCGATTAATGCGATACAAAGTGATGTGACGGGTAGTATTACTGAGCGAATGACATTAACTTTAAATGCCATTGCGCAATCTAAAGTGGTTAAGCTTTTAATTAGCGGTGAAGAAAAACTCGCTGTTTATAAGCAAGCAAAAGCGGGCGGCGATGTTAATGACATGCCACTTCGCGCTGTGCTTAATCACCCAAGTATAAATATTGAAGTATATTGGGCGCCTTAATTTAGATGCCAATTTAACTTTTAAAGGCCGCTTATATAAGCGGCCTTTTTTATTTGCTTAAATTTAAGCCTAAACACTGCAAAAAAATAGCTTTGAACTGTTAACCAATGTTAATGAATAACTTTGGTTTGTATTAAAATTAACCACGAAGTGTGTTGTTTTTGAACAAAATTTATGAGTTTGAGCTGTATGTTTTTTAGCAACGTTCAGATTTAGTTAAATTTTATTTTTTCATGGTTGTTGTCATAAAAGTTTCCCTTCCTTTTTTAGCTCAAAAGCATTAGCCTAAAGGCATTAACAATGAAACATATAAATTAAAATAAACGGAGCAGTAACATGGCGGAGCAACAAGTACAGCCTTTACACAACGAAAAACATGCCAACACTAAAATTCAAAACGGCATCAATGTAGAATTCATGAAAACTCAACACTTAGTGCCAGTAGTTGCACATGAGTTTGCACGTGTAGCAAACGAGTTTCCAATGTCATTCGTTAAAAATAACGAAACAGGCACTTTTCAAGCAGTTGCTATGTTTGGCTTAGAGCCAGGCGAAAACCTTTTTGTAGAAGATGGTAAATGGACTGCAGCATTTGCACCTATGGCATCTACTCGTTACCCACTGGGTTTAGTTAAACACCCAGATCAAGATCAATACGGTATCGTAATTGACGAAGCAAGTGCGCTTGTTGGTGAAGACGAAGGTAATGCATTATTTGAAAACGGCGAAGAAACAGATTACCTAAAACGTCGTAAAGAAGCGCTAGTATCATTTATTGAGTTTTCTCAAGTAACTGAAGCGTTCACTAAATTCCTTGCTGATAAAGAGCTACTAATTGCGCAAACGCTAACAGTAGACATTAAAGGCGAGAAAAAAGACATCAACGGTATTTACCTTATCGATGAGAAAAAACTAAACGAGTTAAGCGATGCTGATTTCTTAGAACTTCGTAAACGTGGTTACTTAGCACCAATTTACTCGTTCTTAACGTCTACTCACCAAGTAGCACGTTTAGCGCGTTTAAAAGCTAAACAAGCTTAATTACAAACACGTAAAATTTTAAAAAGCGCCTTAAGGCGCTTTTTTTATGCCATTAAACTCACTTTAGTTGAAATTAAGTCCGTAACCATTCACATTAGTTTATAACTTCCCCATAAAAGAACTCATTATGAAAACACCATTATTAGCGATTTTTGCGAGCAGCTTTGTTGCTTTAAGTAATAGCGCAGTAGCTGCAGAGACTCCTTTTGCCATTGCGATTCATGGTGGGGCAGGGACAATTGAAAAAGCACGATTTACACCCGCTCAAGAAAAAGAGTATCGTGCAAAATTAACGCAAGCAGTAGAGACAGGTTATAAAGTATTACACCAAGGCGGCGAAAGCTTAGATGCGGTAATTGCAGCAATTGCAGTATTAGAGCAATCCCCTTATTTTAATGCAGGGCGTGGAGCGGTATACACCTACGATGGCGGGCATGAGCTTGATGCATCCATAATGGATGGTCGAAACCGTGAAGCAGGCGCAGTTGCGGGTGTAAAGCATATTGAGAGCCCAATTAACTTAGCGCGTTTGGTAATGGATAACTCTGTACACGTAATGCTTAGTGGGCAAGGCGCTGAAGAGTTTGCTAAAGAGCAAGGTGTTGAGCTTGTCGAAAATAACTTATTTGATACCGAGCCTCGTTACAAAGCGCTTTTAAAAGCAAAACAAAAATTAGATAAAGCCAAAGCAACCAGTAAAGAGTACCAAGCCGCGCACAAAGCATTACCTAACTCTTACAAAATGGGCACGGTTGGCGCAGTGGCGCTTGATAAAAATGGTAATTTAGCGGCAGGTACATCAACAGGTGGTATGACCGCAAAACGTTATGGTCGTGTGGGGGATGCGCCGGTAATTGGGGCCGGAACATTTGCTGAAAATGAATCGTGCGCGGTATCGGCAACAGGGCATGGTGAATACTTTATTCGCTATAATGTAGCGAGCGATATATGTGCGCGAGTTAAGTACCAAGGTAAAACCATTGCTGAGGCAGGGGATGAAGTTATAAACGGTGTGCTTAAGCCTATTGGCGGCACTGGCGGCGTAATTATTATTGATACAAAGGGTAATATTAGCTTACCGTTTAATACCTCTGGCATGTATCGGGCAAGTAAATCGAATACGCAAGCGACCTACGTGGGCATTTTTAGTGACGAATAAGTCAACGTCATTTAATTTATTCAATGTAGTTAGCCCTGAAAATAATTGTTTAAAATAAATTTATTATTCACAGTTTAGTTCAATAGCAGCGTTTATATAACAAACAACCCCGCGTTATGCATTTTGTAGGATTAACCCCAGCCGTTTAATTTGATACAATTACGGCTCTTTAACTAATTTTATAAGGTATGCGGGTGGTAAACCTAGGTCAGTTGTTTGGCGAGCTAAAAACGTGCTTAAAAAAAGATCAATTCATTTTCAAAAAACGCTTACATGGCGTAAAAAAAATAACGGATGAAAACAAGCATGCCAACGCGCTTGAAAAAATAGCGGCTGATATAACCCGTAGCCAAGAATTACGCGATAAACGCTTAGCTGGCCTCCCTAAAGTGACTTACCCTGAGCAATTGCCGGTAAGTCAAAAAAAGGAATTAATTAAAGACGCCATTGCAAATAACCAAGTGGTTATTATTGCCGGTGAGACGGGCTCAGGCAAAACAACGCAAATACCTAAAATGTGTTTAGAGCTTGGTCGCGGTGTTGATGGTTTAATTGGTCATACGCAACCACGTCGATTAGCAGCGCGTACTGTGGCTAATCGTATTGCTGAAGAAATGAAGTGTGAACTTGGCCAGCAAGTTGGCTTTAAAATTCGTTTTAGCGATCAGGTATCTAATAATACGTATATTAAATTAATGACCGACGGTATTTTGCTGGCTGAAATTCAGCAAGACCGTTTTTTAAATCAATACGACACGATTATTATTGATGAAGCGCATGAGCGTAGTTTAAATATTGATTTTATTTTAGGTTACTTAAAAAACCTGCTTCCAAAGCGCCCTGATTTAAAAATAATAATTACCTCAGCGACTATTGATCCTGAGCGCTTTTCAAAGCACTTTGATGATGCGCCCATTATAGAAGTATCGGGTCGTACTTTCCCTGTTGATGTGCGCTACAACCCTATTACTGATATTAATAAAGATGATATGGAAGCGGAGGGCGATCAGCTACAAGGTATTTTTGATGCCGTTGATGAGCTGTGCGCTGAAGGCCCTGGCGATATTCTCATATTTTTAAATGGTGAGCGTGAAATACGCGATACCGCAGATGCACTTAGCAAGCGTAATTTAAAACACACCGATGTATTGCCACTTTACTCGCGTTTATCTAACGCAGAGCAAAACCGTATATTTGCGCCGCATTCTCGTCGTCATATTATTTTATCGACTAACGTAGCCGAAACGTCACTCACCGTGCCAGGTATTCGTTATGTAATAGACCCAGGTACTGCGCGTATAAGTCGCTACAGCTATCGTACAAAAGTACAGCGCTTACCAATAGAGCCTATATCGCAAGCAAGTGCTAATCAGCGTATGGGTCGTTGTGGACGTGTTGAAGCGGGTATTTGTATTAGGTTGTACTCTGAGGATGATTTTTTATCACGTCCAGAGTTTACCGACCCTGAAATACTGCGTACTAACCTTGCGTCTGTTATTTTACAAATGTTGGCGCTAGGGCTTGGTGATATGGCGCAATTTCCGTTTGTACAAGCGCCAGATAGCCGCAATATTAATGATGGCCTAACATTGCTTGAAGAGCTACAAGCGGTAAAACCAGCTAAACGCGATAGTAAAACCAGCCTAACGCAATCGGGCAGGGAGCTTAGTCGATTACCCGTTGACCCACGTTTAGCAAAAATGGTGCTAACAGCCCATAAACTTGGCGCATTGCGTGAAGTGATTATCATTGTAGCGGCGTTGTCTATTCAAGACCCACGTGAACGCCCACAAGAAAAACGTGCTGCTGCCAATGAAAAGCACGGTCGTTTTGATGATCCAGATTCTGATTTTATCGCTTTTTTAAACTTATGGAATTACTTAGAAGAGCAGCAAAGCGAGCTTACTAATAGCCAATTTAGAAAGCTGTGTCAAAAAGACTTCTTAGCCTATATGCGCCTGCGTGAATGGCAAGATATTGTTTATCAAATAAGTACTGTCTGTAACGAAATGGGCATGAAAGCAACCAGCCAAGCGGCTGATGGCGAACTTGTTCACAAAGCGTTATTAAGCGGAATGCTAAGCCATATTGGCTTTAAAGATGAAAAACAAATATACAAAGGGGCACGTAATAGTCAGTTTCATATTTTTCCAGGTTCAGGTTTATTTAAAAAGAGCCCCAAATGGATCATGTCGGCGGAGTTGGTAGAGACAAGTAAGTTATATGCCCGCACAAATGCAAAAATAGACATTAACTGGGTAGAGCCATTAGCACAGCACTTAGTAAAACGTAGTTACACTGAACCACATTGGGAGAAAAAACCAGGTGCGGTAATCGCGTTTGAGCAGCAAACTTTATATGGCTTACTTATTGTAAATAAACGCCGCTGTGTTTATAGCAACATAGACCCTAAAGTGAGTCGAGAGCTTTTTGTGCGCACTGCATTAGTTGAGCAAGAACTGGGCTTAAACGAGGGCTTTTTAGCGTTTAACCGTGAGCTAATAGAAGATATTCAAGTTCTGGAAAATAAGTCACGTCGTCGTGATATTTTAGTTGATGAGCAAACGTTATTTGAGTTTTACGATAAAAAAATACCCAAAGAAATTAATAACCGCGCTGCATTTTTAAAATGGTATAAAACACAAAAACAACAAAATAAGCATTACCTACACATGACTCGTGAAGAGCTAATGCAGCATGGTGCAAGTAATATCACTGAGTTTGACTACCCTGACACATGGCAGCAAGACAATATTATATTGCCGCTTGCTTATCATTTCGATCCAGGCCAAGCAGTTGATGGCGTTGCGGTACAAATACCGGTCGCGCTGTTGAATCAAGTGCAAGAAAGTGGTTTTGACTGGCACATACCAGCATTTAGGCATGAGCTAATAAGTGGGCTTATAAAGTCATTGCCTAAATCGCTTCGTCGTAATTTTGTGCCAGCACCAAACTATGCTGATGCAGTGCTGGCAGCTATTGAGCCAATGCAAGGGAGCTTAATTGATGCATTAACGACGCGTTTATTGAGAATGACAGGTGTGAGGGTTGATCCCGAGGCATGGGATTTAAGTGCATTAGCACCGCATTTACGATTACAGTTTGAAGTACGTGATGAACACGATAAGTTACTTGCACGAGGGCTTGATTTAGCCAAGCTCAAAGCAGAGCTGCAAGGTGAAGTAACCGAAACACTGTCTAAAGTAGCCGATAAAGGCATTGAAAAGTCAGACCTAACACAATGGGATTTTGGTGAGTTACCCGCTTCATACGTTAAAAAACAAGGTCAATATGAGATAAAAGCATACCCTGCGCTGGTGGATAAAAAATCAGCCGCTGCAGTGGAGCTTTTTGATAGCGAAGCAAAAGCGCAGCAATCACATCAACAAGGTTTGCGCCGTTTAGTACTATTAAATGTGCCATCGCCAATTAAGTACTTACAACAAAACTTACCGAATAAGGCAAAGCTGGGTTTGTACTTTAACCCATTTGGTAAAATAGCTGATTTAATTGATGACTGTATTGCCGCAGGTGTTGATAACTTATTAGTAAAACACGGTGATATACGCGACGAAAAAGCATTTGAAACAGTAAAAGAGCAAATACGCGGTGAGCTGGGCGATGCCGTTGTATCGATTGCAACGCAAGTTGAGCAAGTATTAAGTATTGCTCATGCGCTGCATAAAAAAATGAAAGGGCGCGTTGATTTAACCATGATAACTGCGCACGGCGATATTAAGTCACAGCTTGAGTCACTTATATTTAAAGGTTTTGTGAGCGCGCATGGCTCAGATAAAATAGCGGATTTAATTCGTTATTTAAAAGCGATTCAAAAACGTTTAGAAAAGCTGCCTGTGGATCCAAATCGTGATAGGTTATGCGTACTAGAGCTAGATAAAGTTGCGCAAGAGTATAAAAAAGTAGTTAATAAAACGCCAAAAGGCTTGCCTATACCACAAGAGGTAACCGCTATTTTTTGGATGCAACAGGAGCTTAGAGTGTCGTTATTTGCTCAAACACTAGGAACGCCTTACCCAATTTCAGCCAAGCGGGTACTTAATGCGATAAAAGAGATAGAATAAAACTTGCATTTTCTATTAAGCTTAGTACCTTAATAGAAGGATTTATTTTTGTTTTGAAAAGGAAGCGACATAGTTATGTCCTCATCGATTGAACATAAAACAAAGCGACTTTTAGTGGTAGATGACGAGTATTTTAATTTTGAAATGCTCAAAGCCGCACTAGCGTCGAAATTTGATGTTAGTTACGCAGATTCAGGGCAAAGCTGCCTTGCGTCAGCAATTGCGAGTCCGCCAGATATAATTTTGCTTGATGTTTGTATGCCTGGTCTTGATGGTTATGATACATGCCGAATGCTAAAGCACACACCTGAAACAAAAAATATTCCTGTTGTTATGGTATCGGGCCTAGAGTCCCCATCTGAAAAACAAGCAGGGTTTGATGCTGGTTGTAACGCGTATGTTGTAAAGCCATTTTCAGTGGGTGCTTTGTTGGAAGAAATTAACACGGTTGTTTAGAGGTAACATATGTTTACTGATGATAAGCGAAATTTTAGACGCATGCAGATTAACACTCCTGCAAATTTAACAACGATAGAACCAATAGCGGGTTTAAATTTTGCCGCAGAGTGCGTGGATTTAAGTGCAACAGGTTTATCAATTCATTTAGATGAATTGCTTGAACCTAATACCTTACTGACGGTGAACATTGATTCGACTCATCCAAGTATTGCGCCTTTAAATGCAACTGCAAAAGTAATACGTGCCAGCAAAGAAGATGATGGCACGGTAACAGCAGGTCTTGAAATCATTGAGTTTAACTAAATCGAATTCAGTTAAACTCAATAGTAGATATTAAAAAACCTTACAGATTAAGCCTTTTAAGTAAAAGCCTTCAGGGTAGCTGCCAGCAATTGGGTGATCGGCTGCCTGGTTTAATCGCTCCATTATCAGTAGGTCTTTACCTGCATCAAGTGCTGCATCGGCTACTACTTTTTGAAACAAGTTTTGTTCCATTAAACCAGAGCATGAGAATGTTAATAGTGTTCCGCCTGGTTTTAGTATTTGCATGGCAATCATGTTGATATCTTTATAGCCACGACACGCGCCCGTTAGCTGCGCTTTATTATCAGCAAATTTTGGTGGGTCCATTACGATGGTATCAAACTGTCTACCTTCGTCGCGGTATTGGCGTAATAATTTAAATACATCCTGCTTAACAAAGCTCACTTTGTTTAAATCTAAGTTATTATGCTCAACATTACGTTTTGCTGTATCTAAAGCGGGTTGCGATACATCTACGTTAGTTACATGCTCACATCCACCACGCAGGGCATACAACGAGAATGTACCTGTGTAACTAAAGCAGTTAAGGACAGTTTTACCTTTTGAGAAGCGCTCAAGTGCAGCACGGCTGTCACGCTGATCTAAGTAAAATCCTGTTTTGTGACCTTCAATTATATCAACTTCGATTTTTAAGCCGTTTTCTTCAATAAGCACAGGCTCTTTTGGTTCATTCCCCCAAAGTGCGCCTTTAATTGGTTCTAAGCCTTCTTTAGTACGTACATCTACGTCAGAACGCTCATATATGCTAGAGCCGGGGAAAATAGACATCAATGCGCCTACAATCTCGCCTTTATGGCGCTCGGCACCGGCGCTTAATAGCTGGCACACTAATACGTTGTCAAACTTATCTATTGTAACGCCTGGTAAGTAATCAGACTCAGCAGCACATAAGCGAAACCCTGTTAATCCGCCTTCTTCAATAACTTGGCTACGGGCTTCTAATGAGCGACGTAAACGGCGTTCAAAAAAGTGTTGATCGATGACTTCTTTTTCGTCAAAGCTCCAAACACGTGCACGAATTTGTGAGTGAGGGCTATACGCAGCAGTTGCTAAAAACTTACCTTCGCTGTCGTGAATCGTTACTGTGTCGCCTAATCCAGGTTTACCTTTAATTTTTTTGATGGCTTTTGAAAATAACCAAGGGTGTTTTCTTTTTAATGATTTATCGCGACCAGCTTGTAGGTAAACGGCAGATGACATAAGGCTTCTCAGTAGTAATAAATAAGCGCTGTATTTTAGTCAAGCAAGGAGCAACATACAATGAATGTTTTGCAAGGGGGGCATAAAGCACGGTAAAGTACGGATAATTCATTGATTAATTAGCTTTTTGGAACCTAACTTTGTCTGACGTCGCTTTAAGCCCTGATTTAGAAATACTTAACTCACAATGTAGAGGGTTTATCGCCTCTTTAGTGCATGCTGATGTTGCTCATGACATTACTCATATAGAGCGAGTGGTGCGTGTTGCAATACAGTTATGTAATGCGGAGCAGGCAAACATGTCAGTAGTATTACCTGCAGCGTGGATGCACGACTGTGTGGCGGTGGCTAAAAACCACCCTGATCGTGCAAAAGCCTCTACTATGGCAGCTGATAAGGCATTGGAGTTTTTAAAATCGATTAATTATGACGAGTCACTTTTTGATGAGATTCATCATGCAATTGCAGCGCATAGCTTCAGCGCAAATATAAAAATTAAAACAGTTGAAGCGCAAATAGTACAAGATGCCGACAGAATGGATGCGTTGGGCGCTATTGGCGTTAGCCGATGCATGAAAGTTGGTGGCTCAATTTCTCGGTTATTATATAACCCAAATGACCCTTTTTGTGTTGAACGCGAGGCTGATGATAAAACATACACGCTTGATCATTTTTTCATAAAGTTATTACATATTGCCGATAGTATGAATACCCCATCAGCTAAAGCAGAGGCGAATAGACGAACAAGGTATATGCATGAGTTTTTAGAGCAATTAAAGTCAGAAATTGGTGAGTAATGTGAATAATACAAGCATACCGAAATTATCTGGCATTGATCATTGCCATTTAAATGTTGATAACTTAGCTAATGCCGTTAAGTGGTATGAACGGGTTTTAGGTTTTAGCGTAGTGCCAGAGCTTACCTTTTGGAATGAGCATGGGCGAGGCCCTTTAACGCTTGAGGATGCTTGTTCAACCTCTCGTTTAGCATTGTTTGAAGGAGAGGGGCGCAGTAAAGGGATTGCATTTTTGGCCTCAGGGGATCAATTTATTCAATGGCGTATTCATCTTGAGAGTTTAAATATAAAAGTAGTTTTAGCAGATCATGGTGTAACGTTTTCTATGTACTTTAAAGATGAAAGTGGCAATAGCCATGAAATTACGTCACATGACTATCGTTATATAAAATCTTGTTACCCAAATGTTGAGCTTGGCTCTCACAGTGCTAAAAAGAATTAGCTTTCTTGATTTGCATTTTTTATAGCAATAATATCGTCTAAGTTTTTTACTAATAGCTCGATTAGAGCGGGATCGAAATGAGTTCCTGCTTGCTCTTGCATATGCAAAACTGTTTTCTCTACGCTCCAAGCCTCTTTGTAAGGGCGTTTTGAGGTAAGTGCATCAAATACGTCAGCTATAGCAACAATTCTACCTTCAACTGATATTTCTTCGCCTTTGATCCCGTTAGGATAGCCTGAGCCATCCCATTTTTCGTGGTGTTCAATTGCAAGTGTATGCGCAAGTTGTAGTAAAGGAGATGATGAGTTTGCTAAAATTTGCGCGCCAATGGTGGCGTGTTCTTTCATATGATCAAACTCTTCAGAGGTTAACTTTCCAGGTTTGAGTAGGATAGCGTCAGGAATACCTATTTTTCCTACATCGTGCATTGGGGCAGCTTGACGTAAAAGTTCTGCTCGTTGTTCATCCATACCTAGTGCTAACGCTAATACTTTACTGTATTGGCTCATGCGCACTATATGTTCACCCGTGTCGGTGTCTTTATATTCCGCTGCACGGCCTAGACGTTCTACTAAATCTACATGAGCTTGCTTTAATTGCTCTGCTTGTACTAGCGACAAGTGAGTATTAACCCTTGCTCTTACAATGGCAGGGCTTATTGGTTTAGTAATATAATCTACTGCGCCTAACTCAAAACCTTTGTATTCATCGCTTTCATCGCCAAGCGCAGTTACAAAAATAATTGGGATGTGTGATGTTTTAGGATTTCTCTTAACTATTTGGCACACTTCAAAGCCATTCATATCTGGCATCATTATGTCGAGCAAAATTAGCTTTGGTAGTTCTTTTTCAAGTAGTGCTAGTGCGGCATCACCCGATTTAGCAAACGACATACGATATTGATTACCTAACACTTCGCGCATTACTTTTAGATTTGCAGGCTCATCGTCAACAATTAATACCCGTGGCCTATCTGTCGTAAAATCCATTAATTAATACTCATTGTTTGTTAGTTTTTCAATTAAGGTTTCTAGTATTACGTGTGCTTTATCAAAATCAAATTCATCAAAGGCTTCGGCTATATCATCAACTTCATTTTGAAAGGTAGAAGGTGCGCCGCGTTGCAACTTTGCGAGTAGTTCATCATTTAATTCTGCGTTTTGCGCATCTTGATGAAGTGTTTCACACAATTGCTTAATCTCATCTATTGATAGAGTGTCTGAGCTATTATCTTCAGGCTTGCTATTTGGCTCATCGCAAGTATTTGATGACAGCAGTTGCGTTATAATAAGTAGTTCGTTTTTGATATCGTCTAAAAGACTAATAACTTTAGCATCACTTTGCTTGTGCTCTAAATCGGTTAATAACTTCATTAACGTTGTTAGCCCTAAGTTACCAGCAACACCTTTGAGTGTGTGAATGAGGCTATCGACATCTTTTATGTTTGATAATTTATCATTAAATAATCTCTCAAACCGCTTATCACTATCACTAACAAACTTAGTAATCTCTGTAAGTTGCTTACACTTAGAACCCCAAAGTGCTAATCCTTTTTCAAAATCTATATGCTGCGCTTTAGGATCGCTTTGCGATATAACCATTTCTTTTGCAATACCAAGCCCCAGCACTTGCGCTATTTCTTGGTTAAGCTGATTTATATCGACGGGTTTATTGGCAAAGCCATTCATGCCTGCTTTTTTAGCCGTAAGCTTATCTTGCTGTAATACGCTTGCTGTGAGCGCGATAATTGGCGTGTACTTAAGCTGCCTTTGGTTTTCTATTGCTCTTATTTTTTGTGCTGCTTGTATGCCATCACACAAGGGCATATGTATATCCATTAAGATGACATCAAAGTCTTGTTCTTCAAATACTTTAATCGCTTCAAGTCCGTTTGACGCTTTGGTAACTGAATGCTGATCGCGTGACAGAAGCAAAGACAGTAGTTCTGTATTTTGCTCTATATCATCAACTACTAGTACTCTAAGTGCAGGCAGTTGGGTGTGTAGACCATCAAAATAATCAATTTTAGATTCGTCACCTAAAGTAAGCGGCAATGAAAAGTAAAAACAGGTGCCTTTACCTAGCTCACTTACTAAGTTTATTGTTCCACCCATAAGCTCTACAAGTTGTTTACTTATGGTTGTACCAAGGCCTGTACCACCAAAGCGGCGAGTAGTAGTGCCATCGGCTTGTTCAAAAGGTTGAAATACAGCTTGAATACGATCTTTTGCAATACCAATTCCGGTATCTTGCACTTCAAAAAACAGATGCTGATTTTGTGTCATGCCAACGGTGACCGTAACAGAGCCTTTTTCGGTGAACTTAATCGCGTTACCAATTAGATTAGTGAGTACTTGTCTGAGTCGATCTGGGTCGCCGTAGTACGTAGAACTTACTGATTCTTTAATATGGAGTTTAAGTTCTAAATCTTTCTTTTTAGCTTCTAGCCAAAAAGTAGAAATAATACTGTCTATCACTGGTTTTAAGCTAAAGTGGACTGGCTCAATGGTGAGCTTACCGCGTTCTAGTTTTGCAGAATCAAGAATTTCATTTAACAATCTTAGCAATGAACGCGCTGCATTATTTACGGTAACCAAGTGCTTTTGTTGTTCTTGATCAAGTGGGGTGTCCATTAATAGATCGCTAAAACCTATTATAGAATTCATTGGGGTGCGTATTTCATGGCTCATATTAGCCATAAAAGATTGCTTTGCATGAGCAGCTTCTTCAGCTTTAAATTTAGCTTGCTCTAGTTTTTCTTCATATTCTTTGCGTTCAGTAATATCGACTAAAACACCATCAATCCACTTTGGGTTGCCTTGAGCATCAAAGTCGATACTCCCTTTATCTAACAACCACAAAATTTTGCCATTTCTATGTCTAATTCGGTATTCAATAGAATATTGAGACTTTGCATCAACAGCTTTAGTGACTTCATCAACTATTTGTTTTTGGTCTGATTTCAAGACCAAGTCATTAAACTCGATACAATGCTCTGTAAACTCATTTGGGTTATACCCTGTAAGCTCAATTATATTTGGACTAATAAATAACATAGTCCAGTTGTCATCAAACTTGCATCTAAACGCGACTCCGGGCATGTTATCGATAAGAGAGCGGTATTTTTGTTCTTTCTCTTCTAAACTTTGCTGCAAAGCGCGTTGTTCGGTCAAGTCGGTGATAAAGCCAACATATAAAGGGTTATGGCCCGGCTGATTTACTTCGCCTATACCTAAGCGAATAGGAAAAACATGTCCGTTCATGTGTTTTGCATATACATCACGGTTTATGCCTATTATTTTACCTAGATCAACATTGTGAGCATTTAAGAGGTATTCGTCGTGGTGCTTGGCAATGTTATCGTCCATTAGCATTTTTACGTTTTTGCCTTGAACTTGGTTTTCTTGCCAGCCAAAAATTTTACTAGCGGCTTCATTAAAACTTAAAATAATACCAGCATGGTCAATGGTAACAATGCCATCTATAGCGGTACCTAAAATAGCATTTAGACGGGATTCTTTTGCCGACTTCTCCTCAAGTAGCATGCGATAGCGAACCATACCATTTATTACACCAACCACGCTTGTAATCGCGATAGTTGCTGTGGCGACTGCAATGGCGATAAAAGTTAGTCCTGCGGTTGCATTAGCATCATCATAGATTAGTGGCGATGTAGCTACAAAACGTGTAGCGGCCATACCCATGTAGTGCATACCAGCAACAGCACACCCTAAAATAACAGCGCTAATTGAGTTATTTTGAAGAGGTGATAAAGAGGGTAAAAAACGCTCAAGATTAAAGCGACTGTAAAGGGCTATAAAGGAGAGGGCTACAGCAACAATGATTGATAACGCAAAAATCAATGGATCATATCTAAGTAAAGGAGCAAGGTCCATTGCAGCCATGCCGCTATAATGCATAGTGCCAATGCCGGCTCCTAGTAACACAGAGCAAATCGACAATACTTTTAGATTCCCTTTACTATTTACTAGCATTGATACAGCGTACTGACATGCTATAAATGCTGGTATAAAAGAAAGGAGAGTGATTGTTGGATCATAATCAATATTAGTACACAGTGAAAAGGCAAGCATACCAATAAAGTGCATACTCCAAATACCAGCCGAAAAAACAGTAGCAGCGGTCACATTTGCTAAACGTTGGTAGCTAGGAAATTGAGTTTCTTTTGCGAGCTCTATAAGCCGAATGGTGAAAAAGGCTGCAAAAATAGCAATTAGCAATGACATTGAAACTAATAGAGGATCGTAAACGCCATTAATGATTAAGCTAGGATCTTGGTCTGTGATAAAAAAAGCTGATAACATAATGGCTCAAAATATAATCTTTATTTATCAAGTTTAATCTAATTAATTAATAAATAAACTGTTAATTCAATGAAGTGATTAAAATAACGAATTTATTACTTTTAGTTTTCTTTTATTTATCAGGCATTAGTTTTTTAGTTGGTGTTTTTTATTCTAATGTATTGCCTGTCACAGGACTAAGTTAGATTTATATGGTCATATTTAAGTTTCTATCGAGTAACCTTAATAAAACTAATGAATTGGCTTAACTAAGCGAAAATTACACTTTATTTGGTTTTATTAATTGCTGGTGAATTTTCTCGTAGCAATATCATTAATGAGTATGAAAGTGTTTGAATATCAGTTAAAGAAAAGTATAAAACGTAAAACGGTTGCCATTAAAGTACATAACAAGAAGGTGACTGTATATGCCCCTCAATTTGTTAGTAATAAACACATCCAAGAATGGCTTTTTGATAAGCAGGTGTGGGTAAATGCTCAATTAACTAAACAGCACAATATTGCTGATAACAGACAGAACCCGCTCAAAGACAAACAAATTTTAATCTTTGATAGCATTATAAACATAGAATTTAAGCAAGGTACTAAGTCCGAAGTACTAAACTGTAACGACAGCTTGCTTATTACACACTCTTCGCGCGTTAAAAATACTTCGCAAAAATATCAGCAACTTCTTGAAGAATATTTAAAAGAGCAACTAACTGCATATATAGAAATGCGTTTAGCGTACTTCTGCGCACAAATGGGTGAAGAATTACCTACGAGTCTAAAAGTAGCTATTTATAAGCGAAAGTGGGGAAGTTGTAATAGTAAGCGAGAGCTAACATTTAATTTGCATTTAATCGGAGCCCCTTATCATGCTATTGATTATGTGATTGTTCACGAGTTAGCGCATTTACGTCACTTAAACCACAGCAAAGCTTTTTGGCAACACGTTGAGCATTTTTTTCCT
>NZ_JACJEA010000025.1:0-64114 GCF_014163835.1 Pseudoalteromonas sp. SR43-5 | reverse complement strand
ATTTAAGTTTATTTAAGTTTATTTAAGGGGCGTTTTTAAATAAATTACACCGCAATTAATATGCCTTTGCAATTTAAAAATAAGCATTACTAATTAGAGTTCTTTTTCATTCTTAACTTGAGGATCAGCGCTTTCATATTTATTGCCATTACACTCAACGTTAAAGATTAAGCATACAGAGCCATTATTTTCATCTGTGTCGGTAATGATAATTGTGTGGCCGTTGTCACTTACTTTATAGCTGAAGTCTTGGGCGCATGGTTTTTGTGTGTCGATATTGGTGATAGTAGCGCCAGTAAATACGAAACCATTTTGAATTGTGGCGTCGTCTAAATTGTAGTTGCCAGCGGTTTCAGTTCTTACAACACCACCGCCAGTAGCGGGTTCGCCATTTTTTGTATAGCTAAAAATAGCTTCACCGTTGTTAAGTTCAATATTTACTTGAAAGTCGACATTTTCTAGGGTGTTATTCATATCATTTCCTTTATGAGTAATTATAGTTGGAAGTTCGTAATGCCTAATTTAACTAGGCTTGTTTTTATTTCTGATATCTCGTCTTCTCTGTTTAAACAGGTATAAGCTTGTACTAGTGGGTATGTTATTTTTACGCTCTGACTTATTTTTGCAGCTTCAGAAATTGCTTTGATAGCACTTAAGCAAAATTGCTCTCGCTGTTTATTAGTTGTAGCTAAGTTTGCTTTGATTAAGTTTATTCTTGTATATAATAAGTAATCACCAGTTTTAGTTAGGCTGGCTAATTGATGTTTGTAGTTTTCATTATTCTCAAGCTCAGTTAATAACTCCTGCGCTTTGAGTGGTGATTGTCTATTTATAAAATATTGAATCAGTGTAATTTGTGTATTAATAGTGCTGGTATTTTTAAAATTTTGAGATTTTAAAAAATTAATTATTTTTTCAATTGTTGAGTCAGTAGCTTCATCAGTAGATAGCATTAGTGAATGTGCTAAAGAGCGATAATACATAAGCTGAAATTTATTGTTTTTTGGATCTTGTACTAAAGCTTCATTGATAACTTGATTAGCCAAGCTGGCTTTTTTATGGGCCATCCGTTTATCACTCAAATAGCTCAGTAAATAACTTTGTTGCATATATAGGTTTGCTGACGTGTAAAAAAGGCTTGCATCACGAGGGTAGTCAGCAATCAATTTTGTGATTACGTCAACTGCACCTTCCAATATATTAACTGCTTCATTAAAGTTACTTAGCTTCTCTTCTGTTTTTGCAAGCCAACTAATCGTATCGGATTTATCTCGAAGTAAATCTTTGTTATTAGGTTTCAGTTTAAGCGCTTTATTTTTAAGTAAAAGTGACTCTGCAAAGTTCTTTTTTGCAGCGCTGTAGTTGGATTTTTCTATGTATAAAGAACCTAAAGAATTAGATGAATACGATAATTCTATAATGGAGTTAAAATCATTGGCTGCCAGCGCATACATTTTTTTACTGTAAGCGTGGTATTTTTTAAACATTTGCTCAGTAGCTTGATGATCATTTTGATCATAAGCTAATTGACCAAGCCAAAAGGCATTGGCACCTGCAAGCGTTAGTAGCTCTAAGTTATTAGGCTGTATTTTTAATAATGCCTCAAGGCGGGTGCGGGCGTTTTCAAAGGCGGTAAAGGCTTCATCAGTTTTACCTCGGGAATAAGCTACTTCACCCATTGCTTCGAGGGTTTGTGCGTACTGAAAACGGTTGTTAAATTGTGCTTTATTATCGCTAAAGCTAAAAAGTGAACTTGAATCGTCAGTTTGATTAGTAAAATACTCAAGTGCTTTATTACTAATACCATCAAGTAAGTCCATACGTTCAACGCTACGTAATTTATCGGCAAAGTCGCCGACCATAAACCCTAGTAAGCTTTCGGCCTCAAGCTGCTTGTTTTGCGCATGCTGTTGGGCTTTAAAACTAATGAAGCTCATCAATAACGCGGTAAATGTAAGTAAGCACAATAAAGCAACGGTCACTCGTTTTGCTCTTATTTTTGTTTTTATTTTGTTTACAGAGCTTTTGATAAGAGCATGCTCGTTATCATCTAATTTAAACAGTTTGTCGTTAAGTAATAGCTGCGCTTCTTGTAGTGGTTTACCTGGCGCTAGGAGGTAAGCACTACTTTTGCCTTCATCTACCCAATTTCGTGTTTGATGTTGTAAACGACTTTTTATTGCTAAGGCATCTTTATGGTCATTAATCCATTGTTTTGCGCGCGGCCATTGACGCAATAATGCCTCGTGAGCAAGACTAAAACAGGCTTCTTGGTTTTGTAAATGCGATACAAATAAACGGCTATCGACCATGGCTTGCACAAGCTCTTTTTGACTTGTGTTGGTTAATGTTTGCCAGCGGGCAGCGCGGCTCGTAATGGTTTTACCATCTGGGTTTAAAGTGATCAGTTGTGATAATACGCTTTTTAGTTGCTGCTGTTGCTCATTACTAAGGTCAATAAATATATCTTCTGCTTTTTTGCCTATGGCGCCCTCAATACCCCCGAGTTTTTTGTAAACACTGTGCAGTAGCTCGTTATTATCACTGCGCTGTAAGTACAGCTCTTGCAATGTGTATTGCAGCATGGGCAATGCATCGGGGTTATTGGCGGTATCGGCGCACAATATTTCATCCAGTGGTGTTTGAGTTTGTGGGTCATTGGAGAACGTTAAATTAGCGGTTAACGCTGGCAGGCGAATAATTTGTTGGAGTTCTTGGCGGTTTGGCGGTGTTAAATCGTAGTGCGCGCCATGAGCTTTGCCTGCCATTAAACTTGGTTGTTCAACAACTAAAGGGTAAAAGTCGTTACGACACGCACTAAATACAATCACGGCTTTAGAGATTGCTAAGCGCTCAATAACCGACAAAAAATGGCTGCGTGTTTCGCTACTAAATATAGGAGAAGAAAGCAGTACTTCTAAGCGGTCAATAAATAAAAATAACTGGGGTGTTTTAAGTTGTGTAGAGGCTTTACTAAGTGCAGCTTGTATGGCGTTAATTACGCCATCTATTGCCAATTCTAGTTGCTCTGCAAGTGTTTGCGCGCTTAATCCTTCAAACACAGGCTGGTCGTTTATATCCCAATCAAGTAATGCAGAAGCTAAGTCTAGAAAAAGTCTATTTTTATGCACATCTGCAAAGTCGATCTGGGTGTAGGAAATAACACCGATGCCATTATAGCCTCGCTCATCTAGCAGTTTTGGTAAAATTCCAGCATTAACAAGCGAGGATTTACCTGTACCACTAGGGCCAAGTATTAAGCAAAAAGCACGACCGTAATTTACCTGGCTAGATATCCTTTCCAGCAGGGTAGCTATAGATTGGGTACGGCCAAAAAAAACGTGGGTATCATTTGGGTTATATGCACGCAGGCCTAAGAAAGGGGATCCTCCCTGCCATGTACTTTTAGTGCTTGGGATAGGATCTGCTAACGGAAAAGATAATTTTGCAATAATGCGGTAGCCACGTTTACGGATAGTTTCAATATAATGTGGTTCATTGGCTTTATCACCGAGCGCTTTTCTTAGCTGAGTGATAGTTTTATGTAATGGATTATCGCCAATATCAGTATTTTTCCAGCATTTATTGAGCAATTCATCGCTGCTTACAATGTCGCCATTTTGTTGACACAAATGCAATAAAACTTCCATCGCTTTGGGCTCTAACTGTTTGGCTTTACCAGTGAGTTGAATTGAGTTAGTTGAAGGTGTTACTTGCCAATCGCCTAGGTAGAAGGGGTTGCGCATCATCATTACTCATTATTGTTTTTTTATTATTAAAATTAAGTGCGTATTGATATTTATTAACACTATTTATATGGCAAATAAATCTATAACACAACTATTTGAGTTTATTCTGAGCAGAGGGGGTAGGAAAGGATGAGCTTGCAGATATGCAAGCTCAAAATAAAAATAAATTAGCTTTCTAGGTCGGCTTTGTTAATTGTAATGACGCGTTGAGGGAATGGAATTTCAATATCAGCGTTATTAATTGCTTTATAAACACCACCGTTAATAGCCAGTTTGGTTTCGATAATTTTAGTAGTAGGCACCCAATATCGGTAGCTTATTGTAACACCGCTATCGGCGAAGCGTTCAATACCCACTTGTGATAACGGATTTTGTGCGACTAATTCATGTGCTTTAAGTACGTCTTCAATGAGGCTAATCGCGTTATCAGAGCAAGCACTATAGGCTATGTCTATTTCACCTTTGACCAATGAGTAACTAAATGAGTTATGAAGTATTTCACCCACTATGTGCTTATTTGGAATGGTGATTTCTACTTTTTCTTCATTGATTAAAATAGTGTAGCCAAGCTCAATTGTTTTAACTTGGCCGCTCACATTTTTAACTTCAATAGTATCACCAACAACAAAAGGTCGCGTGGCTATAATGGCAAGGCCTGCACCATAATTAGAAAGCATTCCTTGCAGCGCTAAACCAGCACCTAAAGATGCAGCACCAATGGCTGCTACAAATGGCGTAACGCTAATACCTATTTTGCCAAGTGCAATAATTATAACCATTACAATGAGCAGTACTTTTACCACGCTACTGACAAAGTTTGTGAGCGTAATATCAACGTTATGACGGGTCATTAACGCGGCTACAAATTTGGCAAGCTTTTGTGCTATCCACAAACCAATGAGGACGATAAAAATAGCGCCAACAATTTGCATACTGTAGGTAACCATATACTCAGTAAGCATGGTGTAATATTTTTCAAACTGTTCGATTTCAGAACTGATCATAAAGCGCTCTAAGTTAGGGCTATGTTGTATTTTTCCAACTATAGCAAAATGTTGACTAAAAATGGATATAACAGCGGCACTATAATCGCTGTTAATAAAGCACTTAGTGCCATTGCAACTGATGAGTAAGCGCCTACTTTTGGATGCTCAGCAATAGCAGCAGCGGTCCCAATTGCATGGCAAGCTGTGCCCATGGCAACGCCTTGAGATTCGTGATTAAAAATATTAATGAGTTTAAAAAGCATAAAACCAAATAAAGCGCCTAGTAAACCAATAAAAATAACTAAAGCCGCAGCAAGTGAGCTAATCCCTCCTAACGAGTCAGTAACAATTAAAGATATTGGGGTCGTCACACTGAGTGCGGCAACAGATGCACTTAGCTGTGCAGGTGCGTTAAATAATATGCTTAGCAAAAATGCCACAACGGTTGCGTTAACAATGCCTAAGCTACATGTTGCGACTATGAGTAATAGATTTTTTCGTACGTGTGTAAACTGCTGATATAAAGGAAGCGCTAGAGCCACAATTGCGGGCTCTAATAACCAGCTTAGTAATTTGCTGTGCGTGGCAAATTGCGTATAAGGCAAATTTAGATTAACGAGTAATAAAGCAATAATACTAATACTTAAAAATACGGGGTTGGTGAGCGATTTAAATACGCTGCTTTTTATACTTTGGTTTACGGCCCTTAGCGCTAAAAATAATACAATAATAAAAGGAATACTTAGCCACCATAAATTAGGTTGTAGCTCTGAAATAGCGGAAAAAGTAAGATTAGTCATTATTTTCTTTTCCCTTAAAGTACGCAATTACACTGCTAACAAGCAATAAGGTACTTATAGGAACAAGCACCACAACTGAGGCTAAAAATGCCCAGTGCGATTTTATAAGGCCGAGATGTTCAATAAATCCCACACCCGCTGGAATGAAAAAGATAGGCATAATATTTAAAATAGGGGAGGCGCATGGTTTTACATGTTGCTCTTTTACAATACCCGATAAGAGTAAAACTAATAAAATAACCATAGCGAGTAACGGTGCAGGAAAGCTTCCACCAATAAAGTGCATAATGAGTTTAGCGCTGGCTAAACATAGTAAAATAATAGCGCTACTGAGCAGATATTTCATCAAAGTGGCTCACAGAAAAGATAAGAGCTTAACTTTAACAAATCAAACTCTTTTATGCATTGTGCAATAGTCTACCAATGCTTTGTATTTACGTAGGTTATATCCGCTTTTCCTTTTCCTTTTGCTTTAGCAATTGCTTTTTTAGTGTTTGGGTTTAGCAATAAGCGAATTTGGCTGAAGGTTTCTTTAGCGAGTATTTTTCGTTGGTTTGGTTTATAGCTAAGTTGTGTAACACGTTTAATAGCAGCAAGCGTATCGGGTGAGCGCTCAAGTAATGTATTGAGCATGTTTTGCGTGGCTTGTTGAGTATCATCGGTAAGCTGAGTAACTAAACCTAGCTCATTTGCTTGTTGTGCTGTGATTGGGTTTGCGTGGCTTGCAAGCCAAAGTGCTTGGTCACGCTTAACTAAACCGCTCATCATTACATTGGCGCCCATATCGGGGCACAAGCCCCAACGCGCTTCCATAATGGCAAGCTTGGCATCAATATGAACAATCCTGTAATCGGCACCCAGCGCTATTTGTAAACCACCCCCTAAACAGTTGCCATCAATTTGTGCAATAACAGGCACGCTCAGTGACTGCCAGCCTAATACTACTTTTTGCGCTAAGTTTTGATTGCCAGGTAACCATTTAAGCAATAATTTTATAATATTCAATGGTGCCGCCATTACGGCTGATATATCAAGCCCTGCACAAAAATGCTCGCCATCGCCTTTTATTACTACAGCACGAATACTGCGGTCTCTTTTTATGTTTTTAATGGCTTTGTTTAGCTCTACAAACATTTCAAAGCTTAATGCGTTTTGTTTTTTTGCTCTGCTAAGCGTGACGGTTGCAATGCCATTTTGTTTTTCTAGTTTTATCATTACACACTCCTCTGACCTGTTAGTTGAGCTTATGTTGTTATAAGAATTAAGTAAAGTGACGGTATTTTTTAAATAAATGGAATTTATTGCTAAAGCTGTAGTCTTAAAGGGTTAGATTTAGATGAGAAGAAGCTAAACAATTAGAACTTGAGATAATAAAATTTTTTACGTTGTTATTTTAAGCTTAAATTAAAAAAGTAATCTTGATATTCAATGGGTTAGTTAAATTGTTATTTACTGTTTGAGTTGTATGCTGAATAAAGCATGACTCAGTTACAAAAAAGTCAGTGTTTTACGCTTTTTTTTATCAAAATGATGATGAGATTTGATAATATAGCGCAACTTAAAAGCTTAAGGTTAAGCACATATGTCGGGTCCACGTTTATATACGGTAGAAGAAGCTACTCACCAAGCTTATGATATTTTTTTAGAGCTAGCGCCAAATAACTTGAGTGATAAAGATGTTGAAGACTTTAATGAGTTTAGAGAAGACCTAGGCTTTATCGAAGAAGACGAGCCAGACGATCAGTGGCAAGATTTTGTTGCCCTTGAGATAGAGCCAGAGCACTTTATTCAGGTGCTAGTTGGTTTAGAATTTGAAAATGATGATGTTTTGTTTGCTAAAATTTTGATTAGTCGTGATAAAGATGCTCCGTTTTGTCATATTTTATGGAAAGAGAGTGAATAAGCAATACCGCTTATTTTTATAATTGTGTGCAGAGAGAGTGTTGTGCGTAAGTATTTATTTTTAATTTTTTTAATAATTAGCTGCCCAAGTTGGGCTGTTGATCCATTTGAAGATTTTCATGAATATGGCAAGCTCTCTGATGAAGAAATTCATGAGTTACACAAAGGTGATATGCTTTACGGTGATACTGAATTTGGTTTTATTCTAAGTAAAGGTAACACCAATTCGACCAGTTTTAAGCTCAAAGGTAATTTATACCAAGATTTTGAAAAGTGGCGTAACCAATTTAAAATAGACTCTCTTTATAAGCGTGATGAAAACGATGAAAGCGGTGGCACTGATGTTACAGCTAATCGTATTTTTGTATCAGCGCAAGGTAACTATAAAGTAGGTGTTAAAAACTCCTCATTTTTTATTTACGGTGATTACGAAGAAGATGAGTTTAGTGGACTTGATTTTAAAAGCACGGTGGCGACAGGCTATGGTGCGCGTGTATATCAAGGCTCTAAAAACAAAGTAGATATTGATATAGGACCTGGTTTATACCGTTCAGTCGCCGATGAAGATTCGGATGTGAGCGAAGATGAAATTGATAAAACCGGTTATTTAGTACGTGTAGCAATGCAGTGGGAACGCTTGGTTTCTAAGCGCACTCGTTTTAATCAAGATGTGAGTATAGAGCAGTCGCTTTCAGGTCTTAATTCTCGCTTAAAATCGGAAACCGCACTGATAAGCCAAGTGATTGGCGCGGTATCACTCAAATTTACCTACATGTATCGTTATAATTCAAAACCCGAAGATGATAAACTCAAGTTTGACTCAGAGCTGAGTGCTACATTGGTATACAGCTTTTAAGTATTTATTTAATTTAGAGAATATTATGTATCAGCATAAACAGTATGCGGTGTTTATCTTTTTTGTATTAGCGTGGATTGGCGGTTTTGTGGCGCTTGCGTGGAACTTGTTAGGCGCTGATGGACCTTTAATAATATTTACTGGGATTTTAGTGCTGGTGGGCTTTTTGTTCCATGGCCTAACAGTAAAAGTAGATGATAAAAATATTAGCTGGGCGTTTGGTCCAGGCGTTGCTGGGCAAAGTATTGAGCTTAGCGAAGTAGTAGAAGCAAAAGCAGTTCAAAACTCTTACAGGCACGGTATTGGTATGCGAATTACTCATGATGGTTGGGTATATACAGTATCTGGCTTTAGTGCAATACAGTTAACGCTCAAAGATGGCACCTTGTATAGAGTTGGTACAAACGATCAAAAAGGTTTACTAGCTGCTTTAAAAGAAAAAAACGTATCAATCGCGCTGCCTAGTAAGCCAAAAGCTGAAACGGTTAAGCGTAACAATATGATATAAAAAAAGCGCCTTAGGCGCTTTTTTATTTGTTTAGCAGTACATTAGTGGTCGTGACCACACCCACCTTCGCCATGTACGTGGCCGTGAGTTAATTCATCTTCTGTCGCATCACGTACTTCTAGTATTTCTACATCAAAGTTAAGTGTTATACCTGCAAGTGGGTTATTACCATCTACAATCACTTCTTCATCTTGGATATCGATGATCATTACTGATTGGTCACCATCATCTGTTGATGCACGAAATTGCATGCCAACTTCAATTTCCATACCTTCAAACATTGATTTAGGTACTGCTTGCATTAGGTTTTCGTGGCGCTCGCCGTAACCTTCTTCAGGTTCAACCTTTACGCTAAGCGTGTCGCCTGGTTGCTTGCCCAGCAAAGCATTTTCTAGGCCTGAAATTAAATAGCCTGTGCCAATGATAAAGTGTAGTGGCTCACCACCGAACGAGTTATCAATGCTATTGCCATCATTATCCATTACTGAATAATGCATTTTTATCACTTTGTTTGCCGCAACGATCATAGTCATTCCTATTTATTCATCTTCAAGAGAGTAGGGTAGAGGCAGAATGCTTAGCTCCACCTGAGGTGTGTGTTTTGCACGAAGTACCTGAGTTACATCAGTATCGTTTGGCAACACAACGAGGCCTGTTAATTTATTTGTTTGCTCATCAAAGCTTTGTGCAATAAGTTTACCTGCACGGCGCCAATTTTCGCCTAATTGGGTTTCTAAATCAGGCTCTGAAAGAATCCCTTCGCTTTGCCCTGAAACGATATACATTGCACGTTTATTTTTACCAAGGTACTTCATACGGGCTACTGTTTCTTGACCGGTATAACACCCTTTTTTGAAACTTATACCGCCAATAGCATGTAGGTTTACCATTTGAGGAACGTACTCGCCAATTGCATCTGCACTTAGCTGAGGCTCACCGGCAAGCATCGCTGCTTGTTGCCAAGGGGCTTCGTTATCAAGTGTGGATACGTTATCAGGCATGCTAAATTGGTTATCAACCATTATTAAAACACGGTTATCAGCTAATTTTAGCGCTTTACCATTCGTAAAATCACACGCGCTTGCATCGCCTTCAAAGCTAATATCAAGTTGTGCCAGTACATCCGATAAATCATCACCAATTAAACCAATTAAACGCTTTGAGCATTCAGTAATATCAACTTTTGCAAATACAGCGTATTTTTTAAGTTCAGCTAATGATTTTTCAACTTCAGCTTGGCTACCCGCAAGGTAGTAGTTATCTTGGTAAGAAAATAATTTAAATACACCCCAAAGTTTACCTTTGGCGCTGCAATGGCCAGCCCACAAATAATTACTGCTGGTTAATTTATTTAGATCTTGAGTGATTTGTCCGTGCAAATAAGATAATTTATCAGCACCGCAGAGGCTAATAAGTTGATGAGATAACGGACATGCATAAACGCTCGACATAAAAACCTTCTTTGCAATATAAATGAAGTGACATAATAACGCAGTTGTTACGTATGGTACAGACAAGCGCCTATTGGTGCGGGTTTATTATTTAATGAGAGATTAATAGCTGCTAAATAGGCTTGTGTTTGTTAAACTCGAGTCAATTAAGTATGAGGTTTAAAATGGTTGAAATTCATAGTAAAGCACGTATTCGTTGGGCTTGTCGTCGTGGCATGTTAGAGCTAGATGTTTTGTTTATGCCGTTTGTAGAAGAAGCATACGACTCTTTGAGCGCAGAGCAACAGGCTATCTTTCAGCGTTTGCTAACAGAAGAAGACCCTGACTTATTTGCATGGTTTATGGGTCATGAAGAATGTAAAGACGAGCAGTTAAACGGTATGGTTTCGCTGATCTTAGACCGAGTTCGTGTATAGGTTTACGGTTACAAATAATAAAGCTGACCACAAACCAATTGTGGTCTTTTTTTGTATGCTCAGTTTTATATTATGTTTATTTTTAGATTCACTATTAGCCATGCTTTTTTGTTTAATACTAAATGCACTAGCTGGCTTGATAATGTGGCGCAAAGTATTAGCAATTCACCCAAATGAGGGAATTATAATATTAGAACCCAAGTTATTTAGATTTGAGGGCGAGAGCTTAAAAATTCAGGGTGAAATAAGTAACAAAAGCCGATTTTATGGTAATAATATATGGCTTCATATTAAAGGTTTTAGTAACAACCATTGGCTTATAATTTCAGCCAATGGCGTTAATGAGCAAAGTTATGCGCGTCTAAAACGTGCCACTGTCGGCGCAATTAATTGCGTTTTGGAGTCAAAATAGTCGGCGTTGGGTTTTCACTTTGTTCAGGGTAATCAATAGTGTAATGCAAGCCTCTGCTTTCTTTTCGCTCCATAGCACTTCTAATAATTAGCTCTGATACTTGCACTAAATTACGAAGCTCAAGTAAGTTGTTACTTACTCTAAAGTTTGCATAGTAATCGTGTATTTCTTGCTGTAGCAACTCAACTCTATGCAGTGCTCGTTCTAAGCGTTTAGTAGAGCGTACAATACCTACATAATCCCACATAAATAAACGTAGTTCATGCCAGTTATGGGTAATAACAATTTCTTCATCTGAGTTACTAACACGGCTCTCATCCCAATGAGGAAGCGCTATCGGCTCTGGTGCATGTTCAATTTTACTTAAAATATCTTTAGCTGCAGCGTGGGCAAATACAATGCACTCTAATAGTGAATTACTTGCCATACGGTTTGCACCATGTAAGCCTGTGTAAGCAACTTCACCTACAGCATATAAGTTATCGAGATCTGTTTTGCCGTTAAAGTCAGTCATTACACCACCACAGGTGTAATGCGCAGCAGGCACAACTGGGATTGCTTCTTTCGTTATATCGAGGCCTACACTTAAGCATTTTGCGTAAATAGTAGGAAAGTGCTCAATAATAAAGTCTTTATCTTTGTGGCTAATATCTAAATAAACACAATTGGCGCCTAAGCGCTTCATTTCAAAATCGATTGCGCGTGCCACTATATCGCGTGGAGCAAGCTCTTCACGGCTATCAAAGTCTTTCATAAAACGAGTGCCATCTGGGCGCTTTAAATAAGCCCCTTCACCGCGCATGGCTTCTGTAATTAAAAAGTTTTGTAGCTCTGGATGATAAAGACTTGTTGGATGAAATTGATTAAATTCCATGTTGGCAACTTTACAACCTGCACGCCAAGCCATTGCAATACCATCACCACTTGATACGTCTGGATTGGATGTATATAAATACACTTTACTTGCACCACCGGTTGCAAGAGCAACAAATTTAGCTGAGATGGTTTCTACCTTTTTAGCTTTTTTGTTCCACACATACATGCCTTCAATGTGTGAGCCTGTTTTTCCGGCGCTTTTATCTGTGATTAAATCAATGGCGTTGTATTGCTCTAAAAGCGTTATATTTTTATGAATTTTAACTTGGCTGATAAGTGTTGTTTGCACCGCTTTGCCTGTTGCATCGGCTGCATGCAATATACGACGATGGCTGTGACCACCTTCACGTGTTAAGTGAAAACGCTCTTTTCCTTTGCTATCAAACTCCATATCAAAGGGTACGCCTTGGTCGATTAACCACTGTAGGCAATCGTGGGCATTGCTGGCGGTATAATGAACAGCGTCTCTATCGCATAAACCGCCGCCTGCATCGAGTGTATCTTCAACATGAGATTCTATGCTGTCGTTTTGTTTATCAAATACAGCAGCTATACCGCCTTGGGCATACAAAGTAGAACCTTCGGTAAGCGCTCCTTTACTGATCACGGTAACGTTACAATAATTAGCTAGAGATAATGCAAGTGATAAGCCTGCTGCGCCGCTACCTATAATAGCGACATCTGCAATGTGATGTTTATTTTGGTTCATGTCAGAGGTACTTTGCGGTTACAATGCTCATATAGAGCAATATTTGTTTTTAATATCTGTAGTTGTATCATATTTGTCATACTACTACGTAGTGATTTTAAAGGCTTAGCGCCGTTATTATCATCTATTTTATAAAAAAATAATATTAAGCAGAACTTTTTATTCATAAAGAGGTCAGAGTATTTGTGAACAATGACGACAATATGAATAACAAGCAAAAATCAGACATAGGAGTACCGGCTCGAATGAGCGAGCAGGAATTAGATTTAGTGCTAGTAAAAAGGGTCCAGCAAGGAGATAAAAACGCCTTCAACCTATTAGTAAAGAAGTATCAAAACAAAATTGCAGGTTTGATCTCACGTTATGTATCTAACCAAGGCGATATTGCAGATGTAGCACAAGAAGCTTTTATTAAAGCTTACCGTGCACTTCCTAACTTTAGAGGTGACAGCGCCTTTTACACGTGGTTATACCGTATTGCCGTTAATTGTGCTAAAAATTACTTAGTAGCCCAGGGGCGTAAGCCGCCAGCAAATGATATAGACGCTGAAGATGCCGAATTTTATGATTGTGCAGATTCAATGCGATCGAATGCATCTCCTGAAAACCTACTTTTAAGCGAAGAAGTACGCGCTGTTATTTTTAATACGATTGATAGTTTGCCTGAAGATCTTAAAACCGCAATCACCCTTAGAGAAATAGAAGGGATGAGCTATGAAGAAATAGCAGTGGTAATGGATTGCCCAGTCGGGACTGTGCGTTCGCGTATATTTCGTGCCCGTGAAGCAATAGATAACAAATTAAACCCATTAATAGGCGAGTCTTAGTATGACAAAAGCACACCTTAACAAGTTAGATAACGAAGCGTTATCGGCATTACTTGATGGCGAGCAACATCTAAATGATGCAAAAATTGCAGAGCAAGATGTAACTACGTTTGGCCGTTATGCGTTAATTGGTGATGCGATGCGTGCTCAAAAAAATAATAACGACATACATATTGATATTAGCGATCGCGTTGCATTAGCACTAGAAAGCGAGCCTGTTTATGCTGACTTTAGTCAGTCAAAAACACAGCCTCAAGCAATCACTGAAACAGTACAAGATAATAAAGTAGTCGCTTTTAATTGGCGCAAACCAGTTGCTCAATTAGCTATTGCAGCAAGTGTAGCGATGTTTGCTATTGTGGGCGTTAATACGCTTCCTCAAAGTAACAATGAGCAGCAAAGTGAAATTCCATTACTGCAAACCACACCGCTAGCAGGTATGGCCTCGCCAGTAAGTTATTCGTCTGAGCCTGCGCTTGAAAATGCTGAGCAAGGTTTACGTGAACTACAGCAACAACGTATTGGTGCGTTAGTTCTTGAGCATCAACGCCAAGCACGAGTTGCGAATTCTTTAGAAACAGCGCAAACTAATACCAAAGCGTCTGAGGAAAAAAACTAATTAAATGAAAGTAATCACTTTTGTTCTGTCGTTGGTAGTAAGCTTTAATGCATTTGCCAACGACACAAATCCTGCCAAAGATTTATTACTCAAAATGGCTAATGCCGTTCACACCCGTAATTTTGACGCCTCGTTTGTGGTTGTCAAAGGTAAAACAATGGAACCCTACCGATGGGTGCATGCTTTACAAGGTGACACCGAACTTGAGCATTTAAGTTTACTTAACGGTGCTGGGCTTGAAATGGTCCGTATCGATAATCAAGTTACTTATTTTGAACCTCAGTCTGAACCATATTCTCTAAAAACAGATTCAATAGCAGGTCCAATCCCTGAAGTACTATTTAAAGATATAGATCGCTTAAGTGCGCACTATGATTTTGTACTAGGCGGCAAAGGGCGTATTGCAGGGCGCGCAGCGCAACTTGTTCGCATAGAATCTAAAGACGAGTATAAATATAATTACTGGATTTGGTTAGATATGGAATCGTCGTTGTTACTAAAAGCCGCGTACGTTAACCATGAAGGTGAAGCCTTAGAGCAATTACAGCTTACACATATTAGTGTGACAGAGCAGCCAGCCGGTATGCTAGTTGAAGTGCTCAATCGAAACTTTCCAACGCCTTTGCCAAACAATGCACTTATAGATGAAGATAGTACTGCCACTAATTGGAAAATCAGTTGGTTACCTGATGGCTTTGAGTTGCTAAAATCAGACAGACATAAGCTCGATTTAAATAACGAATTAACAGATTATTACTTGTTCTCTGATGGTTTTGTTGAGGTTTCTGTATTTATTCAGCGCCCATTACCAGGTAAGCGTTTAAGTGGAGCTCTCACTTCTGGTGCAACGACAGTATATGTGCATAATGGCGGTAATTTTGATGTATCGGTTGTTGGTAATGTACCGAGCATGACCGCAAAAGCGATTGCAGAGTCAGTTACCCGCGCACTATAGACGATTCCGTAAGGATTGTTATGATTGAACAAACCCTCACTGTTGTGGCCCTCGATGGCCACATTGCTCATTTAGAAGCACAGCAAAAACAAGCTTGTGAAGGCTGCAATGGTCGTTGCGGCTCACAAGTGTTTAGTAAATTATTTGGCACTGCAAAAAAAACCTTTCCTTATAAATTTGAATCCTCAGTAGAAATAGGGCAAAAGGTCACTTTGTCACTAGATGATAGTCATGTCGTTAAGCATGCTTTTGCGGTTTACATGCTACCGCTCCTTTTGAGTCTTGTTTTTGCATTTGTTGCGGCGCAATTGTTTATAGCTTCCGAAGGCTGGCAGATTTTAGCTGCTGCTCTAGGTGGCGTTACTGGCTTTTTTATAGCTAAAACTCGCGTGAAATCTCTAAAGCACGATATAAAAGTTATAAAAATTCACCCAATTAGTATCCCTTTAACTCAAATAGATGGTGATTGACGCCAATTAAATGTAAAATTGCCGTTTTATACCAAAGTAACTTGGAAATACAGGGAACCGTGGTTTTTTAAATTATTTTATCTGGCTGAATTATTTAAGTTAAGTAAATATAACTTATTGTTATTCAATACATAAAATGGTTGTAACCCATCTTAAAAAGCGTAAGTACAGTTTGTTATATACAAATTTAGCTTATGGCATCCTAAAGCAAGTATTTTCAAGTCACTTAGGTATTCATATTTAGTCCATTAAAATAGAAGTATAGAATCCAGTTTATGAAGCATATCCGTAATTTTTCGATCATCGCCCATATTGACCATGGTAAATCGACCCTTTCAGATCGTTTGATCCAAGTTTGTGGCGGTTTAACCGACCGTGAAATGCAAAAACAAGTTTTGGATTCAATGGATATTGAGCGCGAACGTGGTATTACCATTAAAGCGCAAAGTGTAACGTTGAATTACAAAGCGAACGACGGCGAAACCTACCAACTTAATTTCATTGATACTCCAGGACACGTTGATTTTACGTATGAAGTTTCACGATCTTTAGCTGCTTGTGAAGGCGCGTTGCTTGTTGTTGATGCAGGCCAAGGCGTTGAAGCACAAACACTAGCTAACTGTTACACCGCTATTGAAATGGAATTAGAAGTAATTCCAGTACTTAATAAAATCGATTTACCGCAAGCGGATCCTTTACGTGTTGCAGAAGAAATTGAAGAGATTATTGGTATTGATGCCCTTGATGCAGTGCAGTGTAGCGCTAAAACAGGTGTAGGTATTGCCGAAGTTCTTGAAATGATTGTTAAAGATGTACCGCCGCCAGTAGGCGACAAAGATGCACCTTTACAAGCACTTATTATCGATTCTTGGTTTGACCCATACCAAGGCGTTGTATCACTAGTGCGTATTAAGCACGGTGAATTACGCACTGGCGACAAAATAAAAATAATGTCGAACGAGCATATACATACTGCCGACCAAGTAGGTGTGTTTACACCTAAGCAAACCAACACCGGTATTTTAAGAACAGGTGAAGTAGGGTTTGTTATTGCTGGTATTAAAGAGATACATGGTGCGCCAGTAGGTGACACTATTACTCATCAAAAAAATGCAGCTCCACTTCGCTTACCTGGCTTTCAAAAAATTAAGCCTCAGGTTTATGCGGGTATGTTCCCAATTGCATCCGATGAGTATGAATCGTTCCGTGATGCACTTAATAAATTAAGCTTAAACGATGCGTCGTTATTCTTTGAACCAGAGAATTCAACTGCACTAGGTTTTGGTTTCCGCTGTGGCTTTTTAGGTATGCTACACATGGAAATCATTCAAGAGCGTTTAGAGCGTGAATACGATATTGATTTAATTACAACAGCACCTACGGTAATCTATGAGATAGTTACTAAAGAAGGTACATTTCAGATTGATAATCCATCTGATTTGCCTGCAGTAAACGATATTGTAGAGATTCGAGAGCCGATTGTTGAAGCTAATATTTTGGTACCACAAGAATACCTAGGTAACGTTATTACTTTGTGTATTGAAAAACGTGGTAGCCAAACAAAAATGACTTATCACGGAAAGCAAGTAGCTGTAACGTACGAGCTACCTATGGCTGAAGTGGTGATGGATTTCTTTGATAAATTAAAATCAACTAGCCGTGGTTTTGCGTCGCTTGATTATAACTTTAAACACTTTCAAACATCAGATATGGTGCGTGTTGATATTTTAATCAATGGTGAGCGCGTTGACGCACTTGCGATAATTGTTCACAGAGATGGTGCACAGTCTCGTGGTCGCCAGTTAGCTGATGCGTTAAAAGAGCTTATCCCACGTCAAATGTTTGATATAGCGATTCAAGCTGCTATCGGACAACATGTTATTGCCCGTACCACGGTAAAACAATTACGTAAAAACGTAATTGCTAAGTGTTACGGTGGTGATGTGAGCCGTAAGAAAAAGCTACTTAAAAAGCAAAAAGATGGTAAAAAACGTATGAAGCAAGTAGGTAATGTTGAAGTGCCTCAAGAAGCGTTTTTAGCTATTTTAAAAGTTGGCAAATAAAAACAAAGGATTATAAATGGCTGGTTATTTTTCAGTTTTATTGGTGTTATTAACTTTAGGCTCAGGCTTAATATGGTTAATAGATCACTTAATGTACGCCCCAAAAAGGCAGGAGCGCTTAGCGATAGCGCAAACGTCTGCTGGAGCTCCGTTAGATGAAGAAACTGCGGCATTAATTGCACCAGAACCAGTACTAACAGAAACAGCAAAGTCGATTTTCCCGATGATTGCAGCAATTACTATTTTTAGATCATTTATCTTTGAACCGTTTCAAATTCCATCCGGTTCAATGATGCCTACATTATTAGTAGGTGATTTTATTTTAGTACAAAAGTATTCATATGGAATAAAAGACCCTGTTTGGCGTACTCAATTAGTTGATATTGGGCAGCCTGAGCGTGGTGATATTGTTGTTTTTAAATACCCTTTAGATGAAAATGTTGACTATATTAAACGTACAATTGGTTTACCTGGCGATAAAATTGTTTATCGCGATAAACGTTTATATATTCAGCCAAATTGTAAAGAAGGCGAAACCCAGCAGGGTGAGCTTTTATGTAATGAATTCAATAAAATTGATTTTAAACTAATTAATGATAACGAATTTAAACAAGGCCCAATGCCTCTAGCTCGTGTAAATGAAAATTTAACAACAGTTACGCATGATATATTAATCAACCCACAAGCGCCTGAGAGAAAAGGGCGTTACTACCAGCAACCGGGCACGCCTTCTGATGAATGGACTGTTCCTGCTGATCATTATTTTATGATGGGTGATAACCGCGACAACAGCCAAGATGGTCGCTTTTGGGGCTTTGTACCAAAAGAAAACTTGGTGGGTAAAGCTGTCTTTATATGGATGAGTTTTGAATTTGAGAATGGCCCTGATGATATTTTACCAGGATGGGTTCCAACTGGTGTTCGCTTTGAGCGCCTAGGTAATATTCAGTAACGATGAAAAAAAATGTAACAGAATTATATAAAAAAATTGGCTATGAATTTGCCGATCAAGGTTTACTTGAGCAAGCAATGACGCACCGCAGCCACAAAGGCCAGCATAATGAGCGACTAGAATTTTTAGGCGACTCTATTTTAAGCTTTGTGATTGCCAATGCACTTTATGCCAAATTTCCTAAAGCGCGTGAAGGCGATTTAAGCCGCATGCGCTCAACGCTTGTGCGTGGTCAAACACTTGCCGAGTTTGGTCTTGAATTTGGCCTAGGCGATTATTTACGCTTAGGGCCGGGCGAGCTTAAAAGTGGCGGATTCCGTCGCGAGTCAACGCTTGCTGATGCAGTAGAAGCTATTATTGGCGCTGCATTTTTAGATTCAGGTATTGATAGCTGTGGCGATCTTATATTGTCATGGTACGAATCACGATTAGATGCTATTTCACCAGGGCTTAACCAAAAAGATCCGAAGACCCTGCTGCAAGAGTATTTACAAGCCCGTAAATTATCTTTACCGGGTTACACTGTGGTTGATACCAAAGGCCAAGCACACAATCAAACATTCACGGTCGAATGTATTGTTGATGGAATGGATAGCATAATTTCTGTAGGTAGCTCGCGCCGTAAAGCCGAACAAAAAGCTGCTGAAAAAGCATTGAAGATACTTAAAAATGAACCTTGATACCCTAATACAGCCTCATGAAGGTGATGTAGATACGTTTTGTGGAATGGTTGCTATTGTAGGGCGCCCAAACGTAGGTAAGTCGACTTTGCTTAATGAAATTATTGAGCAAAAAGTGAGTATTACCTCACGTAAACCACAAACCACGCGTCATCGTATTATGGGTATTCATACCGAAGATAAACACCAAGCGGTATACATAGATACACCAGGTCTACACGTTGAAGAAAAACGTGCGATTAACCGTTTAATGAACCGTGCCGCGTCTAGTTCTATCGGCGATGTTGAGCTTATTATTTTTGTAGTTGAGGGCACTCATTGGAATGCCGATGACGACATGGTACTTAATAAAGTATCGCAAAGTGGTAAGCCGGTATTATTGGTTATTAATAAAATAGACCAAGTTAAAGACCGTGACCTTGTGTTGCCTCATATGAAGTGGTTAAGTGACAAGTTTGATTTTGTTGGAATTATGCCAGTATCGGCAACGCAAGGTAAAAATGTTGATTTAATCAAAGCAGAAGTAACTAAACGCTTACCTCCTTGCGAATTTTACTTTCCGGAAGATTATGTAACTGACCGTTCAATGCGCTTTATGGCAGCTGAAGTAATTCGTGAAAAACTAATGCGTTTTATGGGCGAAGAATTGCCGTATTCTGTAACTGTTGAAATTGAGCAGTTTAAATGGCAAGACAACGGTATTTGGCATATCAACGGGTTGATTCTTGTTGAGCGCGAAACACAAAAACGCATGGTTATTGGTAATAAAGGCGAAAAGCTAAAAACCATTGGTCGTGAAGCCCGTAAAGACATAGAAGAAATGCTTGATAACAAAGTATTCTTAGAGCTTTGGGTTAAAGTTAAGTCGGGTTGGGCTGACGATGAACGTGCACTAAGAAGCTTAGGTTACAGTGAAGACTAGACCAAGCAGTAGCTTAGTGAATGGATAGCGACTTCTACACCGCGTATTTATTACATCGGCGTCCTTATAGTGACTCCCAAGTAATGTTAGATATGCTTGTAGAAGGCGTTGGTCAGTTAAGAATGCTGGCCCGAATTAGTGGTCGCCAGGCCACTAAACATAAAGCACAACTTCAGCCGTTTCAGGCACTGCTTGTTAATTACAGTGGCAAGTACGATTTAAAATATATCAATAAGTTTGAACTGCATGGGAACTCGCACTTTTTAAAAGGTGATGAGCTTTATTGTGGTTTTTATTTAAATGAGCTTACAAATCGTATCGTTCCTGTTAACGAGCCAATTGAACAAGTATTTGAGCTATATAAAACTCATCTATCAAACCTAAACAGCGGGGCTAATTTACAAGAGGTGCTTCGCTCATACGAGTTTCAACTATTGGAATTACTCGGTTATGGCGTGGATTTTAGTTTTGACGCCAGTGGTGAACCAATAGATGAAAAGCAGACGTATAGTTATTTCCCCGAACTTGGTTTTTTAGTACAAGAAGATACACGTTCTGGATTTAGTGGCAAACAACTCAACGCCATAGCAAATCATGACTTTAGCCAAAATGATGTGCTATATATGGCAAAGCAATTAAGTCGCTATTTATTAAAACCCTTATTAGGTAGTAAACCATTAAAAAGCCGCGAGCTATTTATGGCCTCTCAATAAACGTAATTTTACAGGTAAGAAAATGAAAGATATTCTTTTGGGTGTAAACGTAGATCATATTGCAACACTTCGCCAAGCGCGTGGAACAAGCTATCCAGATCCAGCTCATGCAGCCAGTGTAGCAGAGCATGCAGGCGCAGACGGTATTACGATTCACTTACGTGAAGACAGACGCCATATTCAAGATCGCGACGTTTATGTAATGGCTAAAACCATTCAAACTCGTATGAATCTTGAAACCGCTGTTACCGATGAAATGATAAAAATCGCGCTTGAAGTAAAACCTGAGTACGTGTGTTTAGTACCTGAAAAGCGCGAAGAATTAACAACCGAAGGTGGCTTAGACGTAGCCGGTAATATAGATAAAATTAAAGCAGCAACAAAAACGCTTACCGAAGCGGGTATTAAAGTATCGCTATTTATTGATGCAGATAAAGCACAGTTAGATGCAGCCAAAGAATGTGGTGCTCCTTATATAGAAATACACACAGGCGCGTACGCTGATGCCACAAATGATACTGATTTACACAAAGAGTTAGAGCACATTCGTGAAGGTGTTAAATACGCAGCAAGCTTAGGTTTGATTGTTAACGCTGGCCATGGTCTTCATTATCATAACGTGAAACCAATCGCTGCAATGCCTGAGATTTATGAGCTAAATATTGGTCACGCTATTATTGCTCGTGCAGCGATAGATGGGCTCGATAAAGCCGTACGCGACATGAAACGATTAATGATTGAAGCAAGAATGTAAGATAAGCAAACATAAGTATTTAAAAAGCTTAATAAAAAAACGCGGTAAATACCGCGTTTTTTTGTATCTAAAATTCAAAGCTTATCTTTGCAGTTCAGTCACACTTGCATCCGCAAGTAGGTTTTCAAGCTCATCTTGTAACTCAAATAATTCAGGTTCAATATTCTCTAACAAGCATTTATTTTTAAGCGATGTTTCGATTGTTTCTGCGAGTGATTTAAGTTTTGGTACACCAGTGTAACAACATGCACCATGAAATTTATGAACAATACTTAACACTTGCTGGCAATCGTTACTCTCTATTGCTTTAGCAAGTAATGTAAGGGTCTCAGGGACACTTAAAAGTAGCATGTTAAGCATCTCTAGCGCTAACTCGCTCTTTCCGCCAGCACGCTGCAGGGCTTGTGCCCAATCAATTCGACTACTTTGAAATGGTGCAGGACTTTGTGGTATATCTGTTTTAGCTTTGTCACGATTAACAGGAGTCTGTGGACTATGGTCGCTAATAATTTGTTTAAGCATATCTTCATCAATAGGCTTAGTTAAATAGCCTTTAAAGCCATCTTTTAGTAGTTGCTCTTTTTCGCTTTGAAGGGCGTGTGCCGTTACAGCGATAATGGGTGTGTCTTCATTAAGTGATGATTCTTGTATAAGCTTACATGCGGTTATACCGTCCATAATTGGCATTTGTATATCCATAAAAATTATGTCGTATTTATGACTTTTACTTAAACTGTATGCCTGTGAACCATTATGAGCCGTTTCTATTACTTCAATCTGTTCACTTAACAAAGTATGGAGAAGTTTTAAATTAGCATCGTTATCATCAACAACCAATACTTTTAACGGCAGTAGAGCTTGATCGTTTTGTTCAATATTATGAGTCGGGTGGTCAAGTCTGTAAGGTGCTGCAAGTACTTCACATAACTTACGGTGATTAAGTGGCTTACTTAAACATGCATCAGCTCCGCTGCCTATAAAGGCTTCTCGCATATTGTGCGATACAGTATTAAGCATTAAATATAAGTAATCAGTAGATTCACGCACGGCTTTTACATAGCTTTTTAGTTGCTGCATATCATCAACTGATGCCATATGGCCAATTAAGCAAACGTCATATTTATGTTCAGTATTTTTTATAGCGTCTAAAAAGCTAGTTTCGTTAAAGCATGCCGTAACGTTTGATTCCCACTGGGTTAATAACGAAAGTACGGCATGGTGCGTATGCTCATGTGGCTCTAAATATAAGATACGCTTACCAATGAGCGATTTAGTCGGTAAGTCATTTGTAAATACGTGATTTGGCAAACTAAACACACTATTGAATGTAAAGCAGGTACCGTTACCAGGCGCAGAATTTAACGTTATACGACCACTCATTGCTTCAACAATATGCTTGGTAATAATAAGACCAAGGCCTGTACCACCAAACTTACGTGTAATGCTTGAGTCTGCTTGCCCAAATGGAGTGAATAAAGAGTCTTGCTTATCCATAGGTATACCCACGCCAGTATCTGTTACTGACACAAGTAAAGAAGTGCGTTCGTCGTCGAGTAACCGATGGCTTATGTCGACCTTAATAGAGCCTTTTTCGGTAAATTTAATCGCATTACTTAACAGGTTTATTAAGACTTGTTTAAAGCGAGTGGGATCGCCTGTTAAGTCATCCGGTACTTGTTGGTTAATGTAAATGGATAGCTCTAATTGCTTATCGTGTGCGCTAGGAGCGAGTAGTGTCATTACTTCATTTACAGCATCACGAAGTTGAAACTGAATCGACTCAAGCTCCATTGCCCCCGCTTCTAGTTTGGAGAAGTCTAAAATGTCGCTAATAATAGTCATTAAACTATTTGCTGAGAGCATAATAGTGTCGAGGTAATCTTTTTGATGTTTATTCAGCGGTGTTTTATAAAGCTGGCGTGTAAATCCAATAACACCGTTTAACGGAGTACGAAGCTCGTGACTCATTTTAGCTAAAAAGTCTGATTTTACACGGTTAGCATCTTGCGCTTCTTTTTTTGCAAACGAGAGCTCTATATTTGACGTTTCGTATTGCTCTAGTGTTTCGCGGTAGTCGCTTGTTGCTTGATCAATATTTTTTTGCATTTCATCTTTTTGCATCACCATAGTGTGAGCAATGGTGTTTAAGCCTTCTCGAAGTAACTCAAACTCACCAATCATGTTGTCGTTAAGGCCAGTACTTCTTTTACCTTCAACTAACTTGTCGGTTGCAAGTACTAACTTATTAAGCGGCGTCATAAACATGCGGCTTAACTTTAAAGCTAAAATAGCTGCAAACACCAATGATAAAATAATTACAATACCGCTAATTAATAAAGCTCGTTGTTGCCCTATAACTGCTTGGTCTTTGTTTAGCTGTATAATAACGGTGCCCAAAGATGACTGAAAAGCCGATGGATCCCATTTAGAGTCGTGACTTGTATGGTTAATAATGGGCGTGAAGAATGTAACAAGCTCATCTGACTTTTGCACACGGGTCGTTTTTAAATTTATGAGCGTTTTTTGATTAATTAACTTTTCAAATGAGCGGTGATAATTACTGGTCATTAATAGCGCATTATTTTTATCAAAAATAGCAATCGACTTAATTGTAGGGGAGTGCTTGTTATGCGTGTAGCTTATAAGGCGATTCAATAGCTGTTTGTTTTTTTCGAGCATGGGCTGCTCAAGCGCAATAGCAAGGGGCTCAGAAATAGTAGTGCCTTGCTGATATAAAATTTCATCAAGCTCAATGTAACGATTTATTGTAAAATAGCCACCAAGTAGTAATCCTATGATCACCGTTGGGATCAGGGTCAGTGTTAAAACAGAATCGCGTAAGCCTAATTTGGTCATAATGAGAGCGTTTTATCGTTATTAGTATGACTTGAGTATATACGGTTCAACACGCATTCTAAAGCATCTAAATATAGGTGCTTCATAAATAAAGTTAAGGTAATGCCTAATGGCGCAAATTTTTAAAGCGAAAAAAAAACCGTTAAAGCAACAAACACTAGAATTGACTATAACGGGAATGGATCATCAAGGGCGTGGCATTGCTAAACATAACAATAAAGTATGTTTTGTAATCGGTGCATTACCAAACGAAACAGTCAAAGCAACACTCGTCGAAGATAAAGCTAAATACAGCAGTGCAAAAGTAATTAAAGTTATTAAAGCGAGTGAATCAAGAGTAGATGCTTTTTGTGAGCACTATAATCAGTGTGGTGGTTGCCAATTACAGCATTTAGAAGAAAGCCAACAAGTTGTAGAAAAACAAACTGCAGTTACTCAGTTATTTAGTAAGTTTGCTAAATTAAACAGCTTAAACTGGCAAACCCCATTATTAAGTAAACCTGTGCATTACAGACGCAGCGCTCGTATAGCTGTTATGTTTGATAAAGCAGCTAAAAAAATGCGCGTGGGTTACAGAGCAAGTGGCTCAAAAAATATTGTGAGTATTAATAAATGTGCAGTACTTGATGAAGTATTTACAGATGTTTTCACACTTTTTGATGATTTAATTAATCAACACAAAGCACTGCACAGTATAAGCCATTTACAGTTATGCCAAAGTGATAAACAAAACTTTGTTGTTATTCGTCACACTAAAGCAATTAATGATGATACAAAGGCTTTGGTTGAGCACATAACAAAAAGCCAGCAGTTTAAAATTGTATGGCAAAGCGAGAGCGATGCAATAGAACATTCACACTTAGCCATGCCATTTTATTATCTTAAAGAATTTGATCTAAAATTTGAATTTGGTTTAGGTAATTTTATTCAGGTAAATGCGCAAGTTAACGAAGCTATGTTAAAGCAAGCTGCAAATTGGCTTGATTTAAAAGGTGATGAAAATTTATTGGATTTATTTTGTGGGATTGGTAATTTCTCATTAGTGTTAGCAAAACAAGCAAAATCTGTAATTGGTGTAGAAGGTGTGACTTCAGCGGTTGCAATGGCTGCTCAAAATGCGCAAACTAACTCTATTACCAATGCGCAGTTTCATTGCTTTGATTTAACCCAAAGCATACAGAGCGCCCCATGGTTTAGCAAAAACTTAGATGTGCTTGTACTCGATCCTTCGAGGACTGGTGCTATGGCTGTATTAGAGCAATTACCTTTAAAGCAGTTTAAAACTATTTTATATGTCTCTTGTGACCCTGTTACTTTAGCCCGTGACAGCGCAATTATTTCACAAGCTGGCTTTGATCTTAATAAAATTGGGCTAATGAATATGTTTCCTCATACAGGGCATATTGAAACTATGGCGTTATTTCAACGGAGGTAGAACGCATTATGGTAGCTACACGACAATCACATCAACAAGATGAGACAACAGATTTTAGCACTCGGCTTTCATTTCTTGCCTTGTCTGAAGAAAAAACAGAGCTACTTACTAAAGCCCAAGCGCTCTGCGTAAAATGTGATAGTGAAAGCAGGCAAACTACTGCAATCGAAATGGTTGAAATTTTAGCTGAGCTAAATCTCGACCCCGAATCGTTAGTTACTGCGTATTTAACCCCGTATTTTTTAAACGACTTAATATCGCTTGAAACCATCGAAGAGCAGCTTGGGAATAACATTGCCATGCTGCTAACTGGGGTTGCACAAATGGCCACTATTAGTACTTTATCGCATCAAGGTAAAGGCACTATGCAAGTTGATAATATTCGAAAAATGTTATTAACCATGGTTGAAGATGTGCGCGCCGTGGTCATTAAGCTTGCCGAGCAGGTATGTCATTTACGCAATGTAAAAAATGCGGATGAAGAAGACCGCGTCATTGCCGCTAAAGAAACGGCTGATATTTTTGCACCATTGGCAAACAGATTAGGAATAGGGCAATTAAAATGGGAACTGGAAGATTTATCGTTTAGATATTTGCACCCAGGCACCTATAAAAGCATAGCCAAACAACTTGACGACAAACGCCTTACACGCGAAGCCTACATGGAAGATATGGTTGAGCAAGTAAAAAACCGTTTAAGTGAAGCGGGCATAGAAGCCCAAGTTTATGGTCGTCCTAAGCACATTTACAGCATTTATAAAAAAATGCAGCAAAAAAACTACGAGTTTGATCAGCTTTTTGATATTCGGGCAATGCGTATCGTCGTTGAACGCCTGCAAGACTGCTACGGTGCGCTTGGTATTGTGCACACCAATTGGCGTCATCTTAATAAAGAGTTTGACGACTATGTAGCAACCCCAAAGCAAAACGGCTATCAGTCAATTCATACCGTGGTATTTGGACCTGAAGGTAAAACGGTAGAGATACAAATTCGTACCAGCGACATGCATCAAGATGCTGAGTTAGGAGTGGCTGCACACTGGATGTACAAAGAAGGTGCATTACCAGGGCGCGGCTCGGGTTATGAGCAAAAAATCAGCTGGTTGCGTAAGCTACTCCAATGGCAAGAAGAAGTGGTTGATGGTGGCGATTTAGCAGAAGAGCTTAAAAACCAAGTAGTAGAAGATCGCGTATACATATTTACCCCAAGCGGCGATATTATCGATTTACCACTTGGCGCTACACCGCTTGATTTTGCTTACTACATTCACTCAAATGTGGGGCATCGTTGTATTGGTGCAAAAATATTCGGCAAAATAGTGCCGTTTACGCATCAACTTACAACAGGGGATCAGGTAGAAATACTCACCCAAAAACAACCAAATCCAAGTCGTGATTGGTTAAACCCGTCATTAGGATACATTAAGTCATCCCGTGCTAGAGCTAAAATCCACCACTGGTTTAAACAGCTCGACCGCGACAAAAACTTAAGTGCGGGGAAAGAAATTCTCGACAGTGAATTACAAAAGCTCAATTTAACATATAAAGATTTAGAGCCAGCCATTAAGCGTTTTAACTTTAAAGAGCTGGATGACTTAATGGTTGCGATTGGTGCGGGCGATGTTCGCCTCAATCAAATGCTTAACTTTGTAAGTGATCGGACAGAAGATGAGCCGGTTATTCGCATTAAAGCACCAAGTAAAGTAACTGGTGATAAAAACGGCATTGTGGTTGATGGTGTTGGCAGCTTAATGAGCCATGTAGCCAAGTGCTGTCGCCCAGTACCTGGCGATGAAATAATAGGTTATATAACCCAAGGTCGAGGAATAGGTGTTCATAAGGAAGACTGTGATTCGTTTAATAACTTAAAAAACCAGCATCCTGAGCGTGTTATTTCGGTAAGTTGGTCAGATGATATTAACGGCTCGTACGCACTAAGTATTAAAATAGAAGCCACCGATCGTTCAGGGTTGATACGCGATATAAGCTCAGTACTTGCTAATGAAAAAGTAAATGTTTTAAACATGAACGTAAATACGGTGGAAGATAATCAGTTAGCTATATTTACAATGCAAATAGAAGTACATGACTTATCGGGTACTAACCGTGTTCTTTCTAAATTACACCAAATTGAAGGTGTACATGATGCCAAGCGTGGTCATTAATCATGAATGATAATACAGCGCTTACACAACTTCTTAGCATAATGAAAACACTGCGAGATCCCAAGGGCGGTTGTCCGTGGGATCTCAAGCAAAATTTTAAATCTATTGTGCCGCATACGCTAGAAGAAGCGTACGAAGTTGCCGACTGTATTGAATCAGGCAACTTAGATGAGCTTAAAGGTGAATTGGGTGATTTGCTATTTCAAATAGTTTTTTATGCGCAACTTGCACAAGAGCAAAATCTATTTGATTTTAATGATCTAGTAGAGCAATTAAACGATAAGCTTACCCGTCGTCACCCGCATGTGTTTGGTGAAAAAAAAGAGCTAACAGACGATCAATTATCGCAGCAGTGGCAAGCAATCAAAGCACAGGAGCGAAGTGCTAAAGCGCAAATCGAATCCCCTTCTTTTTGGCAAGATATCCCTGGCAATATGCCAAGCTTAAGTAAAGCCAAAAAAATTCAACAACGCGTGGCTTCCCTTGGCTTTGATTGGCCAACGTATCATGGTGCACTAGATAAAGTGAGTGAAGAAGTGCTTGAAGTAAAAGAAGCGATTGAGCAAGACCCGTTATCTGATCATACAGCGGAAGAGCTCGGCGACTTACTTTTTGCCACTGTTAATGTTGTACGCCATGTTAAACGAGATCCCGAACAACTGCTTCGTAGCGCTAATGATAAGTTTTCAGCGCGTTTTGAAAAGGTAAACGCTTATTTGCATGCGCAAGGTAAAAGCTTAGATACAGCAACCTTTGAAGAGATGGATAGTGCGTGGGATGCGATTAAAAAAGTAAAATAGGCTTAATGTTAAATAGTGCACATTTTTTGTGCGCGTATTAGCTAATTTTAGCTGGATTGATAAGCAGTGTTTTGGTACAATTTCGCCCCGTCTTGATGATATACCCTTAGGCTCTTCTTTGGGTGTTATATTCCTTTTAATTCCTGATATTCTAGGGTTCGCATGAGTACAAAATTTATCTTCGTTACTGGCGGAGTTGTTTCTTCGTTGGGTAAAGGTATTGCCGCAGCTTCACTGGCCGCTATTTTAGAAGCCCGTGGTTTAAATGTTACCATTTTAAAGCTGGATCCTTACATCAACGTTGACCCAGGCACAATGAGCCCAATTCAACACGGTGAAGTTTACGTTACAGAAGACGGCGCAGAAACTGACCTTGATTTAGGTCACTACGAGCGTTTTATCCGTACCAAAATGACTAGTCGTAATAACTTCACACAAGGCCGTGTATATGAAGACGTATTACGTCGTGAGCGCCGTGGTGAATACCTAGGTGCTACTATTCAGGTTATTCCACATATCACTAACGATATTAAGCAGCGTGTATACGACGGTGCTGAAGGTTATGATATTGCTATTGTAGAAATTGGCGGCACTGTAGGTGATATTGAATCACAACCGTTTATTGAAGCAATTCGTCAGATGGGAACTGAAATTGGCCGCGAACGCGCGCTATTTATTCACTTAACGCTAGTGCCATTTTTAGGCCCTGCCGGTGAAGTTAAAACGAAACCAACTCAGCACTCTGTTAAAGAGTTACGCTCAGTAGGTATTCAACCAGATATTCTTATTTGTCGTTCAGACCGTAAACTACCTAATAATGAGCGTGCAAAAATCTCATTATTCACAAACGTAGAAGAAAAAGCGGTTATTTCACTACCCGATGTAGACAGCATTTATAAAATTCCTGCGTTATTAAAAACACAAGAATTAGATAACTTTGTATGTCGTCGTTTTCACTTAGATCCACCAGAAGCTGATTTAGCTGAGTGGGAACAAGTACTTTATCAAGAGTCTAACCCAACGGGTGAAGTGACCATTGGTATGGTTGGTAAATATATTGAATTACCAGATGCGTACAAATCGGTTAACGAAGCATTAAAGCATGCGGGTCTTAAAAACCGCCTAACAATCAACATTGAATACGTAGATTCACAAGACTTAGAAAGCAAAGGTGTTGAATTACTTTCACACTTAGATGCTATTTTAGTACCGGGTGGATTTGGCGGACGTGGTGTTGAAGGTAAAATTTTAGCAGCTAAATATGCACGTGAAAATAAAGTACCATACTTAGGTATTTGTTTAGGGATGCAAGTAGCATTAATTGAATATGCACGTAATGTTGCAGGTTTAACAGATGCAAACTCTACAGAATTTAATGCAAATTCAGAAGCACCGGTAGTTGGCTTAATTACTGAATGGCTAGATGCTGAAGGTAATGTTGAAACACGTAGCGAAAAATCTGATTTAGGTGGCACTATGCGTTTAGGCGCACAAAAATGTCATTTAACGCCTGGTTCTAAAGTACATGGAGTATATGGCAGCGACGAAATTGTTGAACGTCATCGTCATCGCTACGAAGTAAATAATAACTTCGTAGAAATACTTGAAAAAGCAGGCTTAAGCTTTACTGGTTTATCAGAAGATAAAAAACTGGTAGAAATTATCGAAAATAAAGATCACCCATGGTTTATTGCCGCGCAGTTCCATCCGGAATTCACGTCAACGCCACGTGATGGTCATCCGTTATTTGAAGGGTTTGTAGCAGCTGCGCACATCCACCAAAAAGCGAATTCGTAATTTTAAAAGCCGTGCATATTGCACGGCTTTTTTGTTTTAAGGGCTGACTAAGCTATATAAAACGTAGTAAAGTTAGCTGAACTCACCATTTTGGGAATATAGAGGAATCAAGATGTCAGAAATCGTAAAAGTAATCGGTCGCGAAATTATGGACTCGCGTGGTAACCCAACTGTTGAAGCAGACGTACATTTAGCAGATGGTTCTTGGGGTCGTGCAGCAGCACCTTCAGGCGCATCTACTGGTACTCGTGAAGCATTAGAGTTACGCGACGGTGATAAATCACGTTACTTAGGTAAAGGCGTATTAAAAGCAGTTGGTTATATTAATAAAGAAATTGCTGATGCTTTAGCTGGTCAAAATGCATTAGATCAAAACGCTGTTGATAAAGTTATGCTAGATTTAGATGGTACCGAAAATAAAGAAAAATTAGGTGCAAACGCAATCTTAGCTGTATCACTAGCAACTGCGAAAGCAGCTGCACAGTCTAAAAAAGTTGAGCTTTATGAACATATTGCTGACTTAAATGGCACACCAGGTGTTTACTCTATGCCACTTCCAATGATGAACATCATCAATGGTGGTGAGCACGCAGATAACTCTGTAGATATTCAAGAATTCATGATCCAACCTGTTGGCGCTAAAAACTTCCGCGAAGGCCTACGTATGGGCGCTGAAGTATTCCACAGCCTTGCTAAAGTGCTTAAAGCTGATGGTCATTCAACAGCGGTTGGCGATGAAGGTGGTTTTGCACCTAACCTTGCATCTAACGAAGCGGCTCTTGCTGCAATCAAAGTAGCTGTTGCAAACGCAGGTTACGAGCTAGGTAAAGATATTACTTTAGCGATGGATTGTGCTGCATCTGAGTTTTACGACAAAGAAGCAAACATCTACGATCTTAAAGGTGAAGGTAAAAAATTCACTTCTGAAGAATTTAACTTCTTCTTACAAGATCTTACTAATCAGTACCCAATCGTTTCTATTGAAGATGGTCTTGATGAGTCTGATTGGGATGGCTTTGCACACCAAACTAAACTAATGGGTGATAAAATCCAATTAGTAGGTGATGATTTATTTGTAACTAACACTAAGATTTTAAAACGTGGTATCGACAACGGTATTGCTAACTCAATCTTAATTAAGTTTAACCAAATCGGTTCTTTAACTGAAACTTTAGCTGCAATCAAAATGGCTAAAGATGCTGGTTTTACTGTTGTTATTTCTCACCGTTCTGGTGAAACTGAAGATTCAACAATTGCTGATTTAGCAGTGGGTACTGCTGCAGGTCAAATCAAAACAGGTTCACTGAGCCGTTCTGACCGTGTTGCAAAGTACAACCAATTGCTACGTATTGAAGAGCAATTAGGTGATAAAGCACCGTACAACGGTCTTAAAGAAGTTAAAGGTCAGTAATTCTATTTTACATAGAATATAACTTTTAATTTTAGATGATAAAATCCTCGCCTATGCGGGGATTTTTTATGCCTGATACTTTTTCCAAAGAGATGAAAATAAATTGTATGCTTTAAGCTTGTTGATGTACGCAGCACTAAAGAGTGGAGCACAAAAGTATAACGCTTTACTCATGCTTTAACTTCTTACGCACTCATAGCTGAAACTGCTGCTTTAAAATATCACCTGTAAAACTGGTTTTTAAATAAAAACCACGGGGTAGGGTTTTAATTATTTGCCCATTTGGGCCAATAGCATCAGTGACTATTTTACTATGAGCAGCTTTGGGGCGTATTTGCATAGCATCGCCTAAATGGCCTGATATTTCGTCGACTCTACCTAGCGCAATTAGCTCCATTTGCTCTTCCCAGTCGCGTTGTAACAAAGCGTCTTGTTCAGGTGAAGGCTGCCACAAAAAGCCGCTGCCGATAGTTCTGTCAAACGGCGCAATATCACGTTCGCTTAAAATTGGCAGCCATAAAACATGATTTAGTTTTTTACGCACAGAGCTGGTATGCCACGTCATTCCCGTTACGTTCATTAAAGGTGTAACCGATACAAACGTAGTTTCCAGTGGCCTACCTTTATAAGAAATAGGCAGTGTTTTTAGCTCAATTCCTAAATCTTCAAAATCGGGGAGGGGTTTTGAGCCTGCAGTAGCGCCTAGTACGTATTCAATGAGTTGCCCAGTCCAGCCTTTTTCACGTAGTAAGTCATCAGGTGTTTTAAAATGGTAGTGGTTTGCAAGTTGTCCTAGCGTTAATCCGGCAATACTGTTAACGCGCTGCATTAAGTCGTTTATTGAGTGTGGTTTTGTAGGTCGCATATTCTTAATTTCGGTTGTATAAATACCATAGCCATGATAGCAAATAGGCTAAGCCGTGGATATCTTTAGGGTTGTACGTTTTTTGCTCGCTTGTTGTTTGTGTTAATTTTGCACATATTGAAATTAAGCTACTTAACTTTAAGTTACTGACTCTGCAGGTTTTTTTAAATGTGCACGTTCAGTTTTGATTAAGCCATTTAAAAGTTGTAAGGATAAATACAACTATATGAACATGTTTATCCACAGAATCTGTGGAGAAGCTAAGTTTTAAGATCTAATATTGTGGATTTGTTTGCAAAATGAGCGTGTTTTACAAAAGTTATGCACAAACTGTGAGTAACTAGAGGAAAACAAGAACCGCAATAGCCTTGTTAAGTTATTTTCCAAATATTTACCCACTCTCCATAATTTATCAATGTACTAAAAGCTCAAACTTAGCTTACTAATCGGGTTGGGTATAATAGTATTTGCCGTATTGCGGCTAATGTGGAACAATCATTAAAAATCGACTTACAAATGAGGCACTAAGGTGATTGATGCCGAAGGTTTTCGTGCCAATGTCGGAATTGTGATTTGCAATAATCAGGGACAGGTTTTTTGGGCCAGACGTTATGGTCAACACTCTTGGCAATTTCCCCAAGGTGGTGTTGATGATGGCGAAACTGCAGAACAAACCATGTACCGTGAATTACACGAAGAAGTAGGGTTGCGACCAGAAGATGTAGAAATAGTCGCAAGCTCAAAACATTGGTTACGCTATAAATTACCCAAACGATTAATCCGCCGAGACTCTAGTCCGGTGTGTATTGGGCAAAAACAAAAATGGTTTTTACTAAAATTACGCTGTAAAGACGAAGATGTAAATTTACTTAAAACCCATCATCCTGAATTTGATGATTGGCGCTGGGTAAGTTATTGGTATCCTGTAAGACAGGTTGTATCGTTTAAACGGGATGTTTATCGACGTGTAATGAAAGAGTTTGCTCCTTTCGCCATGCCTTTTAATAAGAGAGAACAACATAAAGATCATTGGCGAAGTAAAAGGTAGTTAATTCAGAATAAAATAAAGGAGCAGGACATGCTGGCTACACTGAGATCTATTGCGGAGTCTGTATCGCGACAAGCGAATTTAGACAGCGCATTAGTGTGCTTTGTGCAAATGGTTAAAGATGCCATGAAAACCCAGTGCTGCTCCATTTATTTTGCAGATTACAGCCAAGACAATTTTGTACTTATGGCAACCGAAGGGCTAAACCCCGATGCGGTAGGTAAGTTTAGAATTGGTTTTACCGAAGGTTTAGTTGGCCTAGTAGCGCAACGCGAAGAACCTATTAATATTGCATTTGCTAAATCGCATCCTCGTTTTAAGCTCTCCCCCGAAGTAAACGAAGAAGGCTACAACGCTTTTTTATCTGTACCCGTTGTTCATCAAAAAAAAGTACTGGGTGTTATTGTTGTTCAACAAAAAATGGCACGTGTATTTAGCCAAGACGAAGAGTCGTTTTTAATAACGCTTTCTGCCCAGCTTGCTTCACAGTTAGCGCATGCTGAAATTAAAGAAATACTCCGCCAAGATGAGTCATCTCATCAAACGTCTGTTTTAAAAGGCGTATCGAGCGCGCCTGGAATAGGTATAGGGCAAGCATTTGTTGTATTACCAAAACTTGATTTTAAATCTATTGAGCTTTTAAAAGACAGTGACGTTACTGAGCAGCGCCGTTTATTTACTCAAGCTGTAGCTGCAACACGCAAAGAGTTTAATACCCTATCTATGACGCTAAGCGATTCTATTCCGCACGAAGCTCTTGCGGTATTTGATGTGTATCAACAACTGCTTGATGCTAAAAGTTTAGGGCATAATGTTGAAATGCAATTACAAGAAGGCTGGTGTGCTAAAAGCGCCCTAAAAATTGTAATAGAGCGTTTAATATCTCAATTTAATGCCATGCAAGACCCTTATATAAAAGAGCGTGCTGTTGATGTTAAAGATATTGGCCTTCGTGTATTACATCATCTTGTAAATACCGAGCACGCTGTTAAAAATTATCCGGCCAATACTATTTTAATTGCTAATACCTTAACACCCGCCATGCTTGCTGAGGTGCCAAAAGGTCACTTAACAGGCGTTGTAAGCGTAAATGGCTCTGCAAATAGCCATGCTTCTATATTAACGCGTGCGATGGGGATACCTGCCATTTGGGGTATAGAAGATTTACCTCTACTGCAGTTTAATGGCAAACCGATGATTTTAGATGCATTTGCTGGGCGTTTATATATATCGCCTTCGCAAATGTTGATGGATGAATACACAGAGTTACAGCATCAAGATAACCTACTTAATAACCGCTTTTTAGCAGAGCAAGACTCAGAATCAATTACGCTTGACGGTGAGCATGTTAGCTTATTATTAAACGCAGGCCTTGAGCTTAATACCGAGCAAAGTAGCGCGCATATTTGTGACGGTGTGGGGCTTTACCGTACCGAAGCGTGGTTTATGCAAAAGGGTCAGTTTCCTTCGCAATCAGAGCAAGAAAATTGGTACCGAGAAGTACTAACTAGCTATCATCCTAATCCTGTGGTTATGCGTACATTGGATATTGGGGGCGATAAGGTACTCGATTACTTTAACATTACCGAAGAAAACCCATTTTTAGGTTGGCGTGGCATTCGTATTAGCCTTGATCACCCAGAGTTATTTTTAGATCAACTAAAAGCGATGCTTAAAGCAAACATTGGTTTGGGTAATTTAAAAATAATGCTCCCTATGATCAGTGGCACTGAAGAAGTTGATGAGTCACTTGCGTTATTTGAACAGGCTTATTTTGAGTTAAGTGAAAAATACCCAGAGCAAACCATAGAAAGACCCGACATAGGTATAATGCTAGAGGTACCTTCAAGTGTATTTATGCTTCCAGAGTGGTCAAAAAAAGTCGATTTTTGCTCAGTAGGTAGTAACGATTTAACACAGTATTTATTAGCAGTAGACAGGGCTAATGCACGAGTTGCCGAACTTTTTAACCCTTATCACCCGGGCGTACTCAGGGTACTAAATAAAGTAGCGCGTGAATGTGAACAATATGAACTGCCATTTAGTTTGTGTGGTGAACTAGGTGGCGATCCTGAAGGGGCTATTTTGCTTATTGCCATGGGTTACAGGCGCCTTAGTATGAATTTATCATCGCTTAATAAAGTTAAATGGGTACTTAGGCGTTTAAATGTCAGTGACATGGAACAACTATTAAGTGAATGCTTAGCGCAATCCACAGCCAAACAAGTACTACGTTTAACGCGAAGCTTTATGCTAGAGCATAAATTAGGTGATTTGTTTTACACTCCCAAATAAGCTTATACGCCTAATTAATTGCAATACACAGATGCTATTAGTTTTATAATCCTTTAATATATAAACCTTAAAAGGGTATTTGAGATTACTATGTATGACTTAGGTTTGTTAGTCGCAAGCTGCGCACTACTAGGCTGTATTGTTGGGTTTTTAGCTGGGTTACTAGGCATTGGTGGCGGTTTAATTATCGTTCCAGTTCTAAGCACTCTGCTACTGTCATTTAATGTAACGTCAGCTGATCATGTATTAGTAATTGCTATTGCAACCTCACTCGCCTCTATTTTATTTACTTCAACGTCTTCAGCGCTGGCTCATCATAAAAATGATAACGTGCCTTGGGATATTGCCCCATGGGTTATGTCGGGCGTGGCTTTAGGTGCACTTATTAGTGGCTTTGCAGCAAGTTTAATCCCTGAACAAATATTGCGTACAGTGTTTGCTATAAGTGTTGTATTTATTGCAGCAAGAATGGTGCTATCCGCGCGTAATAAACCGATGTCAGATAAACCGTTTCCGGCAGGTCCTATTTTAGGTGGATTTTCTGCGATAATGGGCGGATTATCAGGTTTAATTGGTATTGGTGGTGGTGCTTTAATAGTACCTATGCTTAATTATTTTTCGGTTGATATAAAAAAAGCAATTGGCTGCGCAGCCGCGTGCGGAATTGTTATAGCATTATTTGGCTCTATTGGTTACATCAGCGCAGGCTGGCATGTTACCGATTTAGAGCATGGTTTTGCTGGGTTTGTTTATTTACCTGCATTATTTGGAATTGTTATTACCTCGTGGTTTGTTGCGCCTATTGGCGCTAAAGCAACTCACTATTTACCTGTTAATACAATTAAGAAAGTTTTCGCGGTGCTGCTTGTAGTTATCGCAATTAAAATGGTTTTTAGCTAAAGGTTTATTTTTTATGGCACTTGAGTTTCCTCAAATTGATCCAATTATTTTTTCTGTTGGACCGCTAAGCGTACGTTGGTATGGCTTGATGTATTTAATAGGTTTTGCATTTGCGATGTGGTTTGCAAATCGTCAAGCATCAAAGCCAAATTCGGGTTGGACTAAAGAGCAAGTAAGCGATTTACTGTTTTACGGCATGTTAGGGGTAATACTAGGTGGGCGTATTGGCTACGTATTGTTTTACCAGTTTAGTTACTTTATAGAAAACCCACTGTATTTATTTAGAATAGACCAGGGCGGTATGTCGTTTCATGGTGGAACACTTGGCGTTATAACTGCCGTCGCAATTTTTTCGTGGACGCGTAAAAAGTCGCTTCTTCAAGTGGGCGACTTTGTTGCACCACTGGTTCCTGTAGGGCTTTTAGCTGGACGTATTGGTAACTTTATAAACGGTGAATTATGGGGGCGTGTTACCGACGTGCCATGGGCAATGGTATTTCCAACGGGCGGTCCGCTTGCGCGTCACCCATCGCAATTATACGAAGCATTTTTTGAAGGCTTAGTGCTGTTTTTAATCCTGCAATGGTTTATTAAAAAACCACGTCCAGCAGGCAGCGTAGCCGGTGTATTTTTATTAGGTTATGGCGTGTTTAGATTTTGTATTGAATATTTCCGCCAACCCGATGCACAATTAGGTTTATTTGCCGACTTTATATCAATGGGACAAATACTTTCGTTACCTATGATTGTAGGTGGTTTAGGCTTATTAATTTGGGCATATAAACAACCTAAACAAATAACCACAGCTAAAGCATAATAAGAAGTAACGCATGAAACAATATTTAGAATTATGTCAGCGTATTGTTGACGAAGGGCAGTGGGTCGAAAATAAACGTACAGGTACGCGTTGTTTAACCGTTATCAATGCTGATTTAGAATACGATGTGGCTAATAATCAGTTTCCGATGATCACTACACGCAAAAGTTACTACAAAGCAGCGATTGCTGAATTGCTAGGCTATTTACGCGGGTACGACAGCGCTGCGCAATTTCGTGAAATTGGCTGTAAAACGTGGGATGCTAACGCAAACGATAACAATGCATGGCTTAATAATCCTAACCGCAAAGGTGAGGATGACATGGGGCGTGTTTACGGCGTACAAGGTCGTGGTTGGCAACGACCAGATGGCTCAACGCTTGATCAGCTTTCCAAAGTTATTAATAACTTAAAAAATGGCATTGATGACCGTGGTGAAATAATCACGTTTTATAATCCAGGTGAGTTTGAGCTTGGTTGCCTGCGCCCGTGTATGCATACACACACTTTCTCCTTACTTGGTGATACGCTATATTTAACGTCATACCAGCGAAGCTGTGATGTGCCACTTGGCCTTAATTTTAATCAAATTCAGTGTTTTGTGTTGCTTGCGCTAGTGGCTCAAATTACCGGCCACAAAGCGGGTAAGGCGTATCATAAAATTGCTAATGCACATATTTACGAAAACCAACTTGAGCTGATGCGTGATGTGCAGTTAACGCGTGAGCCATTTGCATCTCCTCAGTTAAAAATTAATCCAAAAATTAAATCATTAGAAGACATAGAAACGTGGGTAACACGAGACGACTTTGAAGTAACAGGCTATCAATGCCACGAAGCGATTCAATATCCATTTTCAGTATAATAAAAGATTAAGGAAAACATAAAATGAAAGCAGTCATCCCAGTAGCAGGCCTTGGTACTCGTATGTTACCAGCCACTAAAGCAATTCCTAAAGAAATGCTGCCAGTGGTAGACCGTCCTTTAATTCAATATGTAGTAAACGAAGCCGTTGCTGCAGGCATTAAAGAAATAGTGTTAGTAACTCACTCAAGTAAAAATTCAATCGAAAATCACTTCGATACGAGCTTTGAACTAGAAGCTACTTTAGAAAAGCGTGTAAAGCGGCAACTACTTGCCGAAGTGCAAGCAATCTGCCCTAAAGACGTAACCATTATTCACGTACGCCAAGGTGAAGCAAAAGGCTTAGGCCATGCTATTAGTTGTGCTGCGCCTATTATTGGTAACGAACCGTTTGTAGTTATTCTACCTGATGTAATTATTGATGATGTAGAGAGCGATCTTAAAAAAGATAACTTAGCAGAAATGATCGCTAATTTTGAGCAAAACAAGCATAGCCAAATAATGGTTGAGCCAGTACCAATGGATGAAGTAGATAAGTTTGGTGTGGTTGATTTAGGCGATGTTGACTTAAAACAAGGTGAAAGCTCGCCAATTTTTAACATGGTAGAAAAACCGCCAGTAGACGAAGCGCCATCTAACTTAGCTGTAGTGGGTCGATACGTATTAAGCGAAAACATATGGCCGTTACTTGCAAAAACTCCGCAAGGAGCAGGCAATGAAATTCAATTAACTGACGCAATTGCGATGTTAATGGAACACGAAAAAGTAGATGCATACGCTATAAAAGGCCGTAGCCACGATTGTGGAAGTAAAATTGGTTATTTAAAAGCGACTATTGAATTTGCACTTCGTCGCGATGAATTTGCTGATGAATTAAAGTCATTTATTAAAAAACTGATTTAACAGTTAATGTAAATCATGAAAGGCGCCTATATCGGCGCCTTTTTTATGAGTTTTATCAGGCCTGTTTATCTTTCGAGGTTAAATTTGCAGCAGGCTGTTTGGTATTTAGGCAAGGCAGAGCCGATGTAGTGTGGTTATTCCCCATAAATAGGCGATAACGTAGCATAGATGCCAAACATGCGCTGCCCGAAGGGTTCTGCCTCGGGGCAATTTACTCTTTGTTGCCTACATGGATGTAGGTAAGGGGCGTGAGCAGGACGCGGAAGCTTTACTCGGTTTTTACTTATTCTTACAGGGATGTAAGTCAGTAGAATAACGCAGGAGCAGTTATCGAGCCCACTAGATTACAAACCTCGCGCCGCGATTAAATGGCCCCTAGATTGAACAAATTTTAATCCTGAAAGGTCAACAGGCCCTAGAATAAAATAGGAAAGGAGCCTCTCTAAAAATAAAATTTTTAGGTCATTACAGACATATTGTTATTTATGTTGTAAAGTTTGTGTTAACTGGCATTAAATTTGTATTAAATAATGCTCTCAAGGAAGGGTGGGAGTATGCAACGTTGTGTTTTACAAAACACTGACAAGCATGCGAAGAGCTAAGTTTTATAGCTTACAGCTTAAATAAAGTTAAACGCTTTCTTGTGAGAATGTTTAACTGAAATGTAGTGAAAAACACTGCTTTCAGGACAGCAAATACATGTTTATATATAAAAAAAATAACATTGGGCTTTTACTTAGCTTGCTAATGCTTTTATTTGGCACAGCATGCAGCGTTACGCCTGAAATAAAAACCATTGACGAACAACCTCAAAGTAACTCGCCAGACTACGTATCAATTACAGCCCTTGAACTTGCTCAGCTAAAAGATGCTGCAATGCAGTGGCAACAAGCACGCGAAGGTATAGAGCGAATTTTAAGATTAGAAAAAGAAATAACTTACCTCGTAAATCATATTGATATTATAAACAGCAAAGCTATTGCGCAGTCTAATCAAGGGTATAGCAGCAAGTCTGTACGCTCACCTCGAAACACACGTAATGTTAAATCACGCCAACAAGTTAAACAAAACTACAGCAATAAAAAACAAGCTGTAAAATTAAATAAACCAAAACATGTATTTGCTTTGCAGGTAGCTTCGGTTGACTCAGAGCAAGGTGTGGCTAAAGCATGGCAAGAGCTAAATACTAAAGCAGCACCGTTGTTTAGAGACAAAATATTGACTAACGTAGAAACCGCCAAGATAAACGACAAAATGTTTTACAGACTAAAGCTAGGCTCTTACCAAAACTTTAAAAATGCAAAAGCAGACTGTGACGTATTCAAGCTGTATAAACTCGATTGCATAGTAAGTAACTACACCGATAAGCCAGTAAGGCTGTAGTTAAGAAACTTGCTTAAAAATTGTTTATCCATAAAATACACCCTTCATAATTAAATACGTTTAGGGGATAAATAACCCCCTAAACAACGTCATTTTAGGGAAGTTAAATGTTATTAAAATGGAGTTTAGAATGCATGATGCTAATGGGTGTACTTGTTTTATCTGCATGTAACTCATCTCAACAAGTTAAAATGACTCAAGCAACCCCGCAACCGATTCTTATTGAAAAGTCTGATTTAGAGCAGCTCAAAATCTCTGCGGCACAATGGGAAAGCTCTCAACCAAAAGTAGAGGAGCTACTCAAGTTAGAAAATAAATTAACGCAGCTTGCTACTAATCTAAAACAACTGAATGATTCTGATTCTCTAAATAGTCTTGTAAATGATGAAGTCAATAACGAAAGTATATTAAAAACCCACTCGGCATTGTTTGCTTTACAAATTGCCGCTTTTAAAAATAAAAATGCATTGCATAAGAAGCTCAGCGAATTCCAAGAAAAAATACCACAAAATATTATCTCACCCACTGAGATAAATGTAGAAACCGTAAGTGTTAATAACACAACTTTTTATCGATTGAAGTTAGGTGCTTATAGTAATTCAGCGGACGCAAAAAGTGATTGTTTAGCCCTTATAAAGCAACAAGTAACATGTTTTGTTAGCTACTATGTTCAACAACCTTACAGAAGTACGATATAGGCATACAAATTGCTTGTCCTCAGTATGTTTTGAAGAGGATGGCAATTATGCGCCTTTTACTGCCTTTATTGTTTTTAAATTTAGCTGCTTGTAACTTGGTGCCACCACCAGAACCAAGTGTGCCTACAAATGCACCTAAAGCGGCCATGGCTCCTTTTACGGTTAATGACTATGTAGTTAATTTAACGTCGCAACTTAACCACCTAAATGGAGCCTTAAATGCTAATGCACGTGTTGGCGTTAGTAGCTTCTTTTATGCAGATGCACTAGATACTAAATTAGTGACAGGGCAGGCCTCAGGCTTAAGTCAGCAGATCCAAGAAAGTCTGCTTACACAATTTACTCAACTGGGTTATCACACCGTTGAGTACAGACTTGGGAATAACCTCTCTTTATCAGAAAACTCAGACAGTATTTTAAGTCGCGATTTAAGTAAATTACGTAATCGCCAAAATATTGACTTAGTTATCACAGGAACAGTGACTCGCCAGCAGCATGCATACATAGTTAATGCACGGCTTGTGAATATAGAAAATAAACAGGTGCTCTCTGCGGGAAGTACCGAGATCCCAATTAATGTAATGTGGGGCAATGAGAAAATTCAGCAGCGTGACGGACTTTTATACCGAAGCGAATACTAATTTGGAGCACAAAATGAAAAACCTATTAATTACATTATGCTTACCACTGGGCTTTGGTTGCTCTCAAATACTAGGCACAATGAATACAGACACCACAACACCACAAAGTGAGCAAAGCAATCAACTGGTGAGTAACCAACGCGACGTTGCAGCGCCTGTTTCTGACGATAACTTATTTCAGTCAGGAATGGCTCCACAGGATAACTACACAAAAGCAACACCGCCAATGCGCAAAAATATTAACCATTATGTGCGCGGCATAATGCAAGACATGGTTGAAAACTTACAGTACGTAAGTGAACAAACACCGTTAGCTGTTTCGAGTTTTGTTTTTTTAGATGAAGACTACAACGATGGTAGCTTACTAGGGAACCAAATTGCAGAAAGCTTCATGCATGAATTACACAGCTTTGGTGTACCCGTTATTGATTTTAAAACAACTGATTATATGCGTGTTACCTCAACAGGCGACTTTGTATTTAGTCGCGACTATTTAGAGCTAAATCAAGATCAAAGCTTTAAATATGTACTTGCCGGTACGCTTGTAAACCATCAAGGTGGTGTACTTGTTAATGCACGTATTGTTGGGCTAGAAAGTAAGGCCGTAGTAGGTTCTGCACAAGGGTTTATTCCACAGTCGGTTGTTGATGCGCTTAATAGCAGCTATCGCACTGATGGCATAATGTTAAAACAAGCAAGCAAGTGAGATAATTATGTATAGTAAATTATTTAACCGCTTTATCGTTTTTTTTGCTTTAGCTAACTTAGCAGGTTGTGCCTTTACTCAAAATAGTGAAAGTGCTGAAATTAATACGCCTTCAACCACACAAGTAAATTATGACCTAGCAAGCATGCTTAAAATAGCCGAGCAAAAATCAACTCAAGATGATGTTAACGGTAATCAATTTACACCACTTCAGCACCATAAAACACTTGCTAACTATGTAGAGCAAATGGCACTTGATTTGGTTGATACGCTTGAATTTGAAAGTGATACCGACACCAATATTAATATTGCCGTTACTACCTTGGTCGATCTTGATTCATCGCTTACTAAAAGCAATCAATTGGGTAATCAAATTTCTGAGACGTTAATTCATCAGTTACAAAAGTTTGGTTATGGCGTGGTTGATTTTAAAACAACCCAAACAATAGATGTAAATAGCCGTGGTGATTTTGCTTTCTCGCGTGATATTGAAAAGCTTAGCGAAGAGCAAATGGCGAGCCATGTATTAGCGGGTACATTAATTTATCGACATGATGCTGTTGTTGTTAATACACGTGTAATTAATGCGCATACAAAAAAAATCGTCGCGAGTAGTCGAAAACTAATCCCAATTTATGTACTAAATAAAGAAGATATATACTTATCAAGCAATTAAGTTCAGTTGTCGCTTGATATAAAAAACCAGATGCCGTTATAATTCAGACCTCTAAGCACACAGCTTATTTGTGGCCTCTTAGTTAAATGGATATAACGGCCCCCTCCTAAGGGGCAGTTGCAGGTTCGATTCCTGCAGGGGCTACCAAAAACACTATTCACGGTAATTCATCGCAATTCAAAAAAACCACTATGTACTATTTTTTAAGGCCTGTAGGCTTTCATGTTGTTTCATGGGGTATCGCCACAGCTCATTTTTTTAGTTACACTGGATGTTACACCGAACCAATTTTGAGTTCTTGATGTAACATAAATGTGTAACCAGATGAAAATTAAAGAAAGAAAAGAAATTTTAGGTTTTTCTTATTTTCTAAGAGCTGGTTGCCCGTTCGACAGTGGAGCGTTAAATGCCTAAATTAGTTACCCCATTAAATGACACGCAAATCAAAAAAGCTAAACCAAAAGATAAAGAATATCTTATGGCAGATGGCAAGGGCCTTGCTCTTCGAGTTAAGCCCAATGGATCAAAAATGTGGTTATTCACTTACTCTAAACCTTACACCAAAAAAAGAGCTCAAATTAGTTTTGGTATGTACCCAGATGTAACCTTATCTGATGCTCGCACAAGCAGAGCTGAGGCTAGAGCTTTATTAGCGAAGGACATTGATCCCAAAGAGCATAAAGAGGCATTTGCAAACGATAAAGCTGCTGAAGCTAAAAATACGTTTGAGGCAGTAGTTAGAGAGTGGATAGCCCTTAAAGAGCCAAAGGTAACTGCGAAGTATGCTTTTAATTTACGCAGAGGTTTTGAGCTTCACTTGTTTCCTGCTTTAGGTAAGGTACCAGTAAGCAAGTTATCGGCACAGCTTACTATTGAAACCCTAAAGCCATTAGCGGCTGCTAACAAGTTAGATATTCTAGGCCGCATATGTCGTCGGATTAATGAGGTCATGGAGTTTGCTATCAACACTGGCCGAGTGCAATCTAATAACCTAAGCGGTATTAGTAAAGCGTTTGGTACAGCTACTCATAAAAGTATGGCATGTGTTAAACCAGAGGAACTGCCAGAGCTCATTAGCATTGTAAACAATGCCAATATCAAGCTAATGACTCGGTGCTTATTTGAATGGCAGTTACATACAATGGTCCGCCCTGGGGAAGCTGTCGGTACTGCGTGGCATGAAATCGACTTTGAAAATAAACAGTGGAATATACCAGCTAAGCGAATGAAAAAGCGCAAAGCCCATTCAGTACCACTAACACCCCAGGCATTAGCTTTACTTGAATATTTACAACCAATAAGCGGCCATCGAGAATTTGTTTTTCCAGCTGATAAAGATCCCCGTAAACACTTTAGCCGTGAAACATTAGGCGCAGCCTTTAGACGAATGGGTTTAAAGGGAAAACAAACAGCTCACGGCTTAAGAGCACTAGCAAGTACTACATTAAATGAACTCGGCTTTGACGCAGATGTGATTGAAGCGGCGCTGGCCCATGTAGATAAAAACAAAGTTCGCGCTGCTTATAATAGAACCGATTACCTAGAGCGCAGGCGAAAAATGATGTGCTGGTGGTCTGAGCATATTGAAGAAGCTAGTAAAGGTAATTATTCTGTTACGGGTAGTCAGCATTTAAAAGTAATTTAAGGAGATTGTTTTATGGATGAATACATAACAGCTTTTGAAGCGTTAGATTTACTTTTTGCAAAGAGGGAGCTAACTAAAAATGAGCAATTGGAACGACTTTTTAACTATTACTTTACTGGAAAATTAAATTTTTATTATGAAATTTATGGTCAAGTAGAAACTCATGGTGTTTTATTAGTTCCTGATGATAAAGATGAAACATTATCTATAGAAACAGAAAAATTAATAGGCTTTTTTAACTTAACTAGAGAGTACAATATTTCTTATTTTAAGCAGCTTTTACCTTTAGAGCAGGGGGAAGAGTGGATAGAAAGTGAGGTTGTTTCAGGTGAGGACTTCGAGGAGCCCTATAATTATATACAGCATTACGAAAGAGTTGGTATTGCTATTATTGAAGATGAGGATAAACAGTTATGGCAGTTAAAACATTCAAATAATACCTCAACTGAACGTCAAATTTATCCAGACGTGGCAGAGTTAATACTCATAAAAAGCCAAGTTTTAAATGTTATTCAAGATACTAAAGTAAGTCCCTCCACTCAAAAGCGCCAAAAAAGCACAGATAGACATGAAAAAAATAAGCAGGAAGTTTTAAATGCGGCGCTATATGAAGTTGCTACCAATTATAGCCGCTGTATTCGTGGTAAAATCGTAAGTGCTGAATTAATCGCAGAGCTAGTTTTTTCTAATGCGGAAAAACATTGGCCAGAAAGGGCTAGTACCAAAGGTATAAAAGCGGTTCCTATGGGAGTTAACCGGATGGCTGATCATATTAGAGATGTTATAAAAAAGAAGTTATAGCTCTTTATAATCAATGCCTTGCATTAGCTTAGGGAAAGCTAACGTTAGCTTCCGAGATTTTTATTTCTGAATCTCTAACATTCGCCTTGAACCATAACAAGACAAGGCGAATCTCCATGAACAACAAAATATTACGTTTCCAAGAAGTAACAGAACTCACCGGTTTGAGTCGTTCTACTATTTGGCGCAAAGAGCGATTAGGTGTATTTCCAAAAAGAAAACAGCTAGGTCTAAACTCAGTTGGCTGGCTTGAAAGTGATATTCAACGCTGGGTCGAGAAACTACCATGTAGCAACATCTACAAAGGGGCAGCATAATGTGTGCTGTAAGCGGTAGCAACGCCGCAAGCCCTGCTCCTAAAAAACCGCAACCTAAAACAGAGCGAGCTAATCTATATATTCTTGCTCATCCTGAAGGTGCGACTGAATTAGATATTTTACGTAATGCCGGTTTATCCAGTGGCAGAAATTACTTTACAGATCTTGAACGTGAGTATGATTTTACATTTACACGCGAAAAAATACCAAACTCAGATGGTATTGGTGGTCATTTAAAATATAGTTTTAGCTCATTAGATATTGCTGAAACCATCATAAAAGCCATAAATAAAAGCCGTATTAAACGCAAATTAGCTGAGTTCACACCAGAGCAAACAGCTGAACTTTTAAAGCCAATAATGCACCTCCTGGGAAGCTAGGAGGTTATATGGTTAAGCTTAATGACTTAATTAACCGTGGTGATGTAATTAGTATCATAAACGGCAAATTAAATATTACCCCCAACAGTGGAAAGCCGGTTCCTAGTGACTGGCTCCACATCTATCAAAACACTTTACTAAGCCAGTTAAGCTGTGTGATCGCACAGCCTATATACCAATTTAGACAGTTTAAAGTTGGACGATATTTGAGTAAATACGATGGGCTAACAATGAGCTTTACTGATTTGAGTTCCCACGAAGATTACTACACAATTTTTAACGTATCATTGGATCGTAAAAAAAAGTCAGGGCGCTTAAATGGAAAACTTTTTAATCCACCAGCACAAGGAGCGTTACTCAAATTCTGGAGTTGCTCAAACTTACCAAAACCAAGAAGGCCAAGTGAACTTTATAAAAAAATAAATATTATGAAAAACTACCTTTGGCAAGCTGAAATAAGAAAAGGTAATAAACTCGACTCTAAAACACTTTGCTTAGCAAACATAACATATCAGCAAATTATAGAAGCGGTTAATCGTGGCGTTTTAGCGACAGGCGAAGGGCAAAACGGTGGCACTCTTGCGGCACTTAGCCGTGGCAATATAGCGGGGCATGTTTATGGGGCATTAAACAGTGGCAGCGAAAATGCTAATAGCCACATATACCAAGGCACAGAAAATGGTGAGACTACGAGTATGAGTAACTACGGATATTGTGAATCACGGACATTAAATAATACGGAGTTTCATAGCCACGGTATAAGTAAACAAGGTAGTGCGGTAAAAGGTAAAGCTATACCCCCTTCTATAGAGCAAGAAGAGGAAGTATATTTAAAACGAAAACCACAAGAGCAAACTGTAGCCGAGTGGCTAGATGATTACGATAATGCTTAGCAGTTGTTGTAAACTTTAATATTGCAAAAATATCACTTGTTTACCTGTTCTAAAAACGCTTTTTATAAACGGAACAACGCGGAACAAATAGCGGAACAATTATATTTATAAGTACATGATAGAATAATGGTTTTTTATTTTATCGGAACATAAAAAGCGGTAAATAAACGATTTGTCCGCTTCGCTATTTTGTATAGAAGTTACAATTTTATTTTTTAATATCTCATAATTTAGTTTACCTTTTATTTTTGCTTATTAACCGTATTTTATATAGCATCACTAAATAGCATGAAACGCGTTGAATCAACGAGTTGTGCGCACTCATAGCGCAGTATTTAGGGATGGTTTAAGTTATGGATAAAAGAAAGCTCAGCGAAACCGATATAATCAGTAAGTTTATTCTACCCGCAGTTAAAACCGCAGGATGGGACGACATAACTCAAATACGCCAAGAGGTTAAACTACGTGACGGTAAAGTAATCGTACGTGGGCAACTTGGTGTACGTAAAACGGTTAAATCGGCTGACATAGTGCTTTACCATAAACCCAGTATGCCGCTTGCTGTAATTGAAGCTAAAGCGAATAAACACTCAGTAAATAAAGGGCTCCAACAAGGCTTAGATTATGCCAGGCTACTCGATGTGCCGTTTATATTCGCCTCTAATGGTGATGGCTTTATTTTCCACGATAAAACCAAGCTAGGCACGCCTGATGCGCATAACCTTGAAACCGAAATACGCTTAGAAGACTTCCCATCACCTCAAGAACTTTGGGCTAAGTATTGTGCCTATAAAGGCTATACAGAATCGCAACTTCCTATAATAAACCAAGCCTATTATGATGATGGTAGTGGTAAGCACCCGCGTTACTATCAGCTCCAAGCCATTAATAAAACAGTAGAGGCTATATCGTCTGGTAAAGACCGTGTATTACTAGTTATGGCAACAGGAACCGGTAAAACTTATACCGCGTTTCAAATCATTTGGCGCTTATGGAAATCACGCGCTAAAAAACGCATTTTGTTTCTAGCCGACCGCAATATATTGGTTGATCAAACTCGCATTAATGACTTTCAGCCGTTTGGTACTTCAATGACCAAAATTACCGGCAGAACAATCGACCCTGCTTATGAAATACACCTAGCACTTTATCAAGCGCTAACAGGACCAGAAGAATCCCAAAAAGCCTTTAAGCAAGTAGACCCTGACTTTTTTGACCTCATTATTATTGACGAGTGCCACCGTGGTAGCGCAAGTGAAGATAGCGCTTGGCGTGAAATACTCACTTACTTTAAAGGTGCTGCTCAAGTTGGCTTAACCGCAACACCAAAAGAAACAGAGGAAGTATCAAACTCAGACTACTTTGGCGACCCAGCTTATACCTATTCTCTAAAAGAAGGTATTGAAGATGGCTTTTTAGCGCCATACAAAGTGGTACGTGTTGATCTTGATGTTGACCTACAAGGCTGGCGACCAACAAAAGGGCAGGTTGATAATAACGGTGAAGTAATACAAGACCGCATATACAACCAAAAAGACTTTGACCGCACAATGGTAATTGACGAGCGAACACAGCTGGTGGCAGAAACCATTACCAACTATTTAAAACGTACAGACCCTATGGCTAAAACCATTGTGTTTTGTAACGACATAGACCACGCCGAACGTATGCGCCGCGCCATTGCTAACTTAAACCCCGAGCAAATGGCAAAAAACGATAAATACGTGATGAAGATCACCGGCGACGACGAACTAGGTAAAGGCCAGCTCGACAACTTTATCAACCCTAAACGCCCTTACCCAGTAATTGCCACTACTTCAGAGCTTATGACCACAGGGGTAGACGCTAAAACCTGTAAGTTAGTAGTGCTTGATCAAAACATACAATCAATGACCAAGTTTAAACAAATCATTGGGCGTGGTACCCGTATTGACGATCGCTACGGTAAGCTTTGGTTTACTATACTCGACTTTAAAAAAGCCACTGAGTTATTTGCCGATGAACGCTTTGATGGCACACCAGAAAAAATAATAAAAGTAACGCCCACCGACATTGAAAACGAAGATGTTGATCTTGAATCACAAGATGATACAACCGGCGTAGAAACACCAGACAACGTATTTGGCGACCAAACCGCTGACGATACAACCGATGCCAATAACGACACCATTAATGACCCCAAAGGCGATGGCAGCCTTGATGGCGAATGGGACGATGAAACCAAAAAAATGGTTAAGTACCGCGTATCAGGTGTTACCGTTAATAAAGTGGCAGAGCGAGTACAGTATTACGATACCGACGGTAAACTGGTTACCGAGTCATTTATAGATTACACCCGTAAAACTATGAGTAAGCAATACAGCTCACTGGATGACTTTGTAAAGCGTTGGAATGAGTCAGACCGTAAGCAAGCGGTAATAGATGAGCTTGCCGAAGAAGGCATTATTTGGTCGGCGCTTGAGGAAGAAGTAGGCAAAGACATAGACCCATTTGATATGATCTGCCATGTCGTTTACGACCAACCACCCCTTACCCGTAAAGAGCGCGCAGATAACGTACAAAAGCGTAATTATTTTACTAAATATTCGGGGACCGCACACACCGTACTCGAGAACCTTCTGTTAAAATACGCAGATGTAGGCGTGCAAGAAATTGAATCTATACAAGCGTTAAAAGTAGCGCCATTTACAGATATAGGTAACACCAAAGAAATCATCAAGAATGGCTTTGGTGGCAAAGCACAATACGAGCAAGCGCTTAAAGAGCTCGAAGCCGAAATTTACCAAATGCCAACGCCTAAAACAGCCTAAATTTATGTTTGCTGATGCTATGTATTAGCGTCGGCAAAGTATTAAACCATTTAAAGTAAACAGCTTTCATACTCTTTTTTAGCCGCTGTTTATAAAAATAATCAAACAAGAGAATACTATGTCTATCAGTTCAGCTATTAAATCTATTCAAGATATTATGCGTAAAGATGCCGGTGTCGATGGCGACGCACAACGCCTTGGTCAAATGTCGTGGTTACTATTTTTAAAAGTATTCGACGCGCAAGAAGAAGAGCTAGAACTAGAATTAGACGACTATCGAGAGCCAATCCCAGAGCAATTTTTATGGCGTAACTGGGCTGCCGACAACGAAGGCATAACGGGCGATGAGCTTTTAGAGTTTGTAAACGACAAGCTATTCCCAGAGCTTAAAAACCTAACCGCACCCATAGATAAAAACCCACGTGGTTATGTAGTCACCCAAGCCTTTAGCGATGCCTTTAACTACATGAAAAACGGCACACTCCTGCGCCAGGTTATTAACAAACTAAACGAAATAGACTTTACCGACTCAAAAGAGCGGCACTTATTTGGCGACCTGTACGAGCAAATACTAAAAGACCTACAGAGCGCAGGCAACGCGGGCGAATTTTACACCCCGCGCGCCATTACTAAATTTATAGTAGCGGTAACCGACCCAAAACTAGGCGAGTCAATCATGGACCCTGCCTGTGGTACCGGTGGCTTTTTAGCGTGTGCGTTCGACCACGTAAAAGCAAACTATGTTAAGTCGGGCGACGACCACCAAATACTTCAAAAGCAAATACACGGCGTAGAGAAAAAACAACTTCCGCACTTACTGTGTACTACTAATATGATGCTTCACGGCATTGAAGTACCGGTACAAGTTAAACACGGTAATACCCTAAATAAGCCACTTTCAAGCTGGGATGACCAAGTAGATGTAATCATCACCAACCCTCCGTTTGGCGGCACTGAAGAAGACGGCATTGAAAAAAACTTCCCAAGCGACATGCAAACCCGCGAGACAGCCGACTTGTTCTTACAGCTCATTATAGAAGTGCTCAACACGAAAGGTCGCGCTGCGGTAGTATTGCCAGATGGCACCTTGTTCGGTGAAGGCGTTAAAACCAAAATTAAAAAGCTATTGGTTGAGGAATGTAACTTACATACCATAGTACGCTTACCTAATGGTGTATTTGCCCCGTACACCAGCATTAAAACTAATATTCTATTTTTTACCAAAGGTGACGGAACCGAAAAAAAATGTACAAAAGACGTGTGGTTTTACGAGCATCCCTACCCAGCGGGTGTTAAAAATTACAACAAAACCAAACCTATGAAGTTTGAAGAATTTAAAACGGAGCTCGAATGGTGGGGCAATGAGGCAGACGGTTTTGCCAGCCGTACAGAGACCGAGCAAGCGTGGAAAGTATCAATCGACGATATTATTGCCCGTAATTACAACCTAGACATTAAAAACCCGCACGTAGGCGAGGTAATAAGCCACAATCCGCAAGAGCTATTATCCGACTATTCAAAGCAGCAAGCAGACATACAAGCACTGCGCGATCAGTTAAAAGGCATATTGGCAGATGCGCTTGCTAAAGATAGCGAGGGCAAGTAATGGCTGAGACTAAAGCACCAAACAAAAACGCCGAGCAGTTAATCACCGAGCACCTTGATATTTGGACGACGGCCATCGAGCAAAAGTCGTCATCAGGTCGCGGTTCATCTAAAAAGTTTTCACTTCACGGTATTAAAAAGCTCCGCGAGCTTATTTTAGAGCTCGCCGTACGAGGCAAATTAGTGTCACAAGATCCAAACGACGAACCAGCTTCAGTATTGCTTGAGCGAATAGCGGCTGAAAAAGCACAATTGGTAAAAGATAAAAAAATCAAAAAGCCTAAAGCACTCCCAGAAATTAGTGAAGATGAAAAACCGTTTGAATTGCCGAAAGGGTGGGAATCTGTAAGGTTGGGTGAGTGGGCTTATATATTTTCAGGTAACTCATTTAAAAGTGGCGATTTTTCAGTTGATAACGAAATAAAAGTAATCAAGATAACGAATGCTGGTGTTAGGGAGCTAATAGAAACAGATGAACGCTTACCTAAGGAGTTTTTGGATAAATATAACGGCTATCATGTATTTGAAAAGGATATTATTTTAGCTCTGACTCGACCTTACATAAGCAATGGACTCAAAGTTAGCTTGTGTCCACCAACTTATCATAAATCGTTGTTAAACCAACGCGTGGCCGCCATAAGGCCTTATATATTTCCAGAATATATATATTTGGTTTTGACTAGTCCATATATTCTGAATATTTATAAGGATAGATTTAATGGAAATGGATTACAGCCAAACTTAAAAGTAAGTGATGTTACGGAGCTAGTTTTAGGTATTCCACCTTTAACTGAGCAACAGCGTATCGTTGCTAAAGTCGATGAATTAATGGACTTGTGTGATGCGCTTGAAGCGCAAACTGAAAATAGCATTGCGGCACACCAAACATTAGTTGAAGTACTGTTAGATGCATTGCTGAAAGCACCTGAGGAAGGAGCAACACAGGAACAAACAGCTGAACAGTTCCAACAAAACTGGCAACGTTTAAGCAAACACTTCGACACGCTATTCACCACCACCGCCAGCATCGACATGCTAAAACAAACCATTTTACAATTAGCAGTAATGGGCAAACTCGTCCCGCAGGCCAGCCGCGAGGCGAGAAATAGCCCAAGCTATGAACCCGCAGCAAAATTGCTTGAGCGCATCGCAGCCGAAAAAGCCCAACTGATTAAAGACGGCAAAATCAAAAAGCAAAAACCACTGCCAGCAATCACCGACGAAGAAAAACCGTTTGAATTACCAAATGGGTGGGAGTGGAGTCGTTTTGATTATTTACCCCTAGGTTATTCTGTTGGATTAGATAGAGGTAAATCGCAACAAGGTCCTGATAATAGGTTTCGCTACTTTAAGATGAATAATATTTCCAATGAAGGCGGTTTCGATTTAAAAAGTGTTGTATTTGTGGATGCGTCAGATGAAGAAGTAAAGCAATATACTTTAAAAGATCATGACTTATTATTTAACACTAGAAATAGTAAAGAGTTAGTCGGTAAAACATGTGTATATGTAAGTGACTCTCCTGAGCCTATCTTATATAACAATAATATTTTACGGGCATTCTTTTCTGAAAGTAAACTTTCTCACATACTCGACATTTGGATGCGAAGCCCATCTGGTAAACTGGAGTTAGAAAAAATAAAGTCTGGCACTACAAACGTTTGGGCTATATATCAAGGTAAGCTTGCTTTGCTACATTGTTTAATTCCTCCACTTGAGGAACAACACCGCATTGTCGCCAAAGTCGATGAGCTAATGTCACTATGCGAGCAATTAAAAGCCCGTTTAACCGACGCACAAAACACTAAACTTCACCTCACCGACGCTATAGTCGAACAGGCGTTGTAAATGCGGCTATATCAAACCTTAGCGTGGTGCTTTTTAGGCTCAGGTGATTAAGGTTAATTTAATGCCTCAAGTAAATAACCGCTTGAGCCTATAGGGGTTACTTAATTTAATATTATTAAAATAACAATGAAAAGGGAAAGTCATGGAATCAATTAAACTAAAAGAATCAGTTTTAACGGCTATTCAAGAATATGATGAATTAGGTAGAGGAGATTTCTTAGTAAAGCATAAACTAAAAAACTCTTCGCCAAATAAATTTGACTATTTTATTTCATTTGAAGGCAAAAGTTATGAATGTAAGCCAATTTTTCAAGCCGCTTATTTTTATGAGTTTGCTGAGAGAATAAGTGGAACTGGTGGGGTTGCAAGACGTATTAAACCAAACCTAGAAAATATTGGTTTCAAAGTAATTAAGGGGAACACGCTTAATAAAACTGAAAGAGTAAACTTTTATTGGGTGAATATTGGCACTTCATTTAAAGAAGTCGCTGAATTTAAGTTTTTATGGGCCCCTAAAAATACCGTAAATCAAAATGGGCAGTCTATTATTGATGCTGGATGGAAAGCAGTACCTAATGTTCAAAAAGGCGACATACTCTTTTGTAATTACAAAGGCAGCTTAATACATATAGCGGTTGCCTCAAAAGGTGCTTACGAATCAGATAGGCCAGAAAATAGAAATTTTGATCAGTGGAAAAAGGATGGTTATAAAATTGATATTGATCTACATACATTAGCTTACCCAATCCCTAATAGTGATTTTAAAGATGAATTTATCCCGATGTTTAATGATAAGTGCGCCCCTAAATTATTTGCCCAAAATAAATCTGTCTCACAAAAATATATGGTGAAGCTCCCTTCGGCAGCGGGAGTGTTTTTATTAGGTTTAGTTGGCGACGACGCGCTTAACATCCAGTATAGTATTGCTTCGAATAGCGATAGAGATAGTAACCAAACGGTTCCTGAAGGTTACAACAAAGAAGTTGCTGCCAAAGCTCGTGTTGGGCAAGGCAAATTTAGGCAGAATGTTATGGCTTTATGGAACGACACATGCGCCGTTACTGGTCTAGATATTAAAATGCTTTTAACTGCTTCACACATACTTCCATGGCAATTATCAAATCCTCATCAAAAAGTAGATAAATTTAATGGATTAGCCCTTTCACCAAATATAGATAAGCTTTTCGATAAGGGCTTTATTTCTTTTGATGAAAAGGGAGATATTTTGATTAAGAACTCGTTATCAGCCGATGCTTTAAAAGCGGTAGGCGTAGATAAACACATGGCAATAAAAAATCTTACAAAAGAACATTTAGCATATTTAAAAGAGCATAGAGAAATATTTGAATTTAATCAGAATGATAACGTATAGGGAAATTTAGTGAAAAATATAACAGCTTCAATTTTATTATTAGCTTTAGTCGGTTGCGGCGGCAGTAGCGAAGGTGACTCAGAAAGTGGTTCTATAGCCGATAACGGCGGTACTGTAATAGACTCAGGGAATGAGTTTAACCCAGGGGGAACACCAAGTAACCCAGGTCTGGTTTCTTTTGTTAAGAAGAATGAAATTAACGTTGATGCTTTCGAAAATTATTTTACTCTTAATTTAGAGAAAGACTCGAAAGTTTACATATCAGCATTGCTTGAACTTGGAATGAAGACACTCGATAAAACTAGATGTCGAAGTAGTACAGTTGAAGAGAGTGGTTTTATAAGAGTTGATAGCATCGGTGTTGCTTGTGATCACCGAGTTGTACTTGATTTAAAAGCTGGGCAACATTCTATTAATTTTGAATATCCAAGATCTAATTATGGTTATTTTACAATAGATGCTGTTGCGAATAATCAGAGGACTATTTTAACTGAAAATGGTTCTGGTGGTTTACCAAGTACGCCTAGAAAAATAAGCTTTACTGAAAATAATGAAATTAATAAAGACCTTAATAATAATTACTTTGCATACGAAGGCAAGGCAGGCGATAAGTTGTTCTTAAACTCGTATTTGGAAGAGTCTATACCAGTCTTGATGTTGACTAGGTGTAGAAGTGGTGCTGGGGAAGATAGTAGCGCTATTGGATTTAGCATTAACGAAGGACCCTATAGCTGTACAGAAAATATTGAATATGAATTACCGGAAGATGGTACCTACTTATTCCATGTATTTTATATGGCTCCATCCGATGTAACTTACCCTGTTCCAGGGTATTTTAGAGCCGATGTTCAGTACGCTCAGTAAAGTAATTTAAAAAATTTTATTTATTTTAGTTCAGGGTGTTTCAAAAGTTACAAAAAATATTTTTGTTACACCCTATGTTACACTTACTGTATTTTATTAATTTAAAATCATTATTTATCAAAAACTTAACAGTCCTGCTTGGTGGTTGCAGGGGCTACCAATTAAATTAATGAGTTATGCTTGTGTAGCACATATGTAGCGTGATGAGTTTATTAAATAGTGGATTACACTCAACTCTTATAATTGTACCTAGCCATTGTTTCACTGATATCAACTAGCATAGATTTATTACGAATAGCCCAGTTAAGAATAAAGTGTAAAAAAGCCGAAAAGTTTTTTAAAGTTAGCCAATAAAGTTAAGTAGAAAGTAGAAACCTCATCAAATTTGAAATTAATTGACCGCTACATCACTCCTGATTTTTTATAAAATATAAATGATAAAGATTTCTAAAAATCAGCTTAACTAATGATGCATTAATTTCTCAGGCTTAATATTATATAGTTTAATTGATTTCTTAACTATTTTTAGGCGTTTCGTAGTTAGCTTGAACGTTCTTCAAAGTGATGTAGTTCAAGGCGTTCACATTCAATACCCGTGGTGTTTTACCTCTAAATGAGCCGTAAGCGTGCTGCTGATTGTAGTGTAGTAATGCCGTCATTCAGGTAAAGTTTAACTTTTGAGATCTCCAAAATCCAAATTAACGGTCGAATAAAACTCTTCTTTGTCGATTCTTTGTGGCCTCTTAACTTTACCATTTAAGTGAGGAGAGCCTGGTTTGTTGGGACGAAATTTAATGTTATGCTCCATCAATTTGAGCAGTACCTTCTCAGCAAAAAACTCCATTGCGCGATCAGTTTGTACCGTCGTGTTGGAAATGGCATTTCTTCTATCACTTTATCGACAAAGGTAAGTGTATTGTTTGCCGTTCTACGTTTAAAGGCGTCTAACACGCGATATCTAGAGCAATCATCAATGGTAGTGTACTGATAAATTCAGGCGCGACTTTACATGTATCCATCTGAATTTAGTCACTAGGAATAGGCCTTTATTATCGAATGAGGTATTTTTCTTTTGCTGAAAAACTATTGGCTTTACTTCGTATTTGGTCAGGACTTTATGAATTGAGTCAAGTGATGGATGAAAGTTATGCTCGTGTAGAAGCTGATTTTGGAGCTTCTAGCACCCATTTTCTATTTGATAATAAATATTAGTGCTTGGGGGTCTGTGAGTACGTCTATGCTGTTTTCTATGTATCGCTGGTAGTAATTTGAAGAGTAGGTCTAGATATACCAACGACGTCAAACTAGACCCACAACATTGTTTTTTCTTAAAGCTCAATCCACTTTAATAGCTGTTGAGTTTCTTTGTTCATAGAGAGATAGTATATTGAAACGATACCTATGAATCACACAATAACCAGCAACATCTTAAAATACAATCTAGGCTAAATTTCACGGAGTAGGGCCCAAGCCCGCATTACCTTTACTGCGAGTGACCGGGGCAACCTTGAGAGGGGTTAGCTCAAATAAACTCAGTTCCGTATTTCCTCCAATTGACTCGACCGATAGGTCATTTGCACCGGGAGCGCCGAATACAAGGTTTGAAAGTACAACTTCGCCGTTATTTACAAAGACCTCAATGGATGTTGTATCTACAATGATATCCAGCATGACAAAGCCATCGCGCGCTTGTACGGGGGACTTTCGAACCTCGCGGTAAACTTTGGGCATCGCATTGGCTATAGCATCCTTATCGCGTTTGACAAAAACAGTGTCATTCGCAAAGTTGTATCCAACGACAGAAAAGTGCCCATTGCCTTCCTTAAGACGGAAGCGGATCTCTTTAGCATCTGAGTCAGCGTCAATCTTAACCCGGAGTCGGTAGGCATCGGATTGAGGCTGAGGAAGTGCCATCTTCGACGCTTCCGTCACCCGAATATTGGATCGAGCTACTGTATTACCCTCAAGTTTGTCGATCGCATTGATGGGCTGCGAGACAAGCTGCGGCTTACCGTCTACAGACCGTAGCATGATGCGCCGTACGATCGAGTTGGCCCCCCCGTGCCACTCATCGGTTGGGAGTTTGGTGGCGTAGGCCCAGTTATTGAGCCAACCAATGGCATAGCGAGAAGCAAGGCGTTCGGCGTTATTGTGGCGAGGGTCTTCCCATGTCACTGCGGCATAAAAGTCGGCGCCGAAGTCTAGCCATTGAGGTTCATCGCTATCCACGGTGAAATTTTTTCCGTCCCATACTCCGGTCCAGTACAGGGTTCCCGTGGTCATTCCTTTTTTAAAGCCGTTCGCGCCAGTTGCCAGCACCCATCGTGTAGTTGCACTGTCACCGTTGACCGACATTTGGAATAGGTCGGGACATTCCAGAATCCCAAGGTCGTCGCGCTCGAACCCAGACTGATACTTCCAATGCTTCAAATCGGGCGACGTGTAAAAGCCGATCTTATGACCCTCAGCCAGCACCATCAGCCATTCATTGCGCGTGTCGTCCCAGATGATCTTAGGATCACGCCAATGCTCGGATCCAGGGTTGTCCATGACAGGATTGTCGTGGTACGCCTTAAATCGATAGCCGCCGTCAGTCGAGACAAAGAGCGACTGGCGCTGTACACCCTCGTGTTGTTGAGTCATGATGGCGATTACAGCGCCAGGTCCGAAGCCTGCAGTGTTATCGATGTCAATTACTGCGCTACCGGTTTCAATGTCGCCGAGGCCGTTCTTGTATTTGTCGATTGCCACACCGTGATCTTGCCAGTGCACAAGATCAACCGAGGTCGCGTGGTACCACTCAGTACCGTTTCCTATGGGATAATCGGCATTGTAGAGGTAATAGTAGTGCCAGATACCGTCAATCAGAATTGGACGCTGGGGATCGTTCATCCAGTGTTTGGCGGGAGTTAGGTGCACCGCGGGCCGATATCTCGCCCAATTAGCTGGGCGCTTGTATTTAGATGATTCTTCTGTCAACAGAGGCAACGGTGAAGAGCTAAACGCTGCTTCAGAACCTAATTCGACGGCCAGCGACATTCCTGAGCAGAACAACACGACCAACACGCAAATTGTCATATACCAGCGACTTGCAAATATTAAAATAAGATTGTGGTTCATAATTCCCCTTATTGGAGCACCGATTACAAAGCAATGTAATTGCGCAAAGGTACTCATTGAGCATGATAGATGATATTGGGCAGTACGAAAAACTTGTAAAATAAGGAAATGCAGTGCTTCAGAAATCACTGCTGTAAAACAAAAAAACAGAGCGACAGTTCGAGAGACTGTCGAATAAGTCGAGCATACCTTTATTTGCCATTCACAAACAAGGGAGAAGAGGATACGCCGGTACATCGCCATCTCCTCTTCCCACCGATAATGGCTGTATAGATTAATTTACTAAAGCTATTTCTTTAGAGGCTTGATCTGTCCACCCGAATTCACATTAAGGTTTGCAGGGATATCGGCCCAACCACCTAGCCCATAACCATTTACGCTATAGGAATAATCAACCTCTGACGAGTCGCCGTTGATTTCTATCCTGACTGTAGGTGCAAGCGTCCCACCGCGACGAAAATTTTCTTGAGTGCCGATCGTGTCGATGAACGATTGGATCAAGCCCCCAGGCATCACGTAGTGCGAGTACGACTGGAATTGACCTGGATGCTGATTATAGTCTGGCGCAAACGGACTACCCGGCCAGTAGTTGAGGTTCGTTGGGTTACCCAGCACCAGTCCGGATCCCTGGTTCATCGGCTGGTAATCGCTGCGAATACCGTTGCCTACGAAACCATATACGCCCTCGGGGCCAGTAATACCTGTTGCGTATGTGGTGCTGTGGCTAATAGTGAAAAGGTAGTACTTGCCATCTTGTTGGTAGATCTGCGGTCGTTCAGTCTGATCGGTGACACAGTTTGCAGATAGAATAGGCGGCAGAAATTCCCACTCGGTTAGGTCGTCGTTCGTAGCCCTTGCCAGACCGACGTTACCGATCTGAAAGGGCGCACCCGATGCATTCACTTGGGTTACGGTTTCTGCATAAGGGTCGCCGTCCCGGTAGCCAAGGTCGTCCGCATCACACTGTGCAGTTGTCCGGTCCATGGCCGAGTTGCCCTCAAATACCATATAGGTCTCACCTGGATGAGCCGGATCTTCGAAAGTAAACGGGTCGCGGAAGTTATAGTAAGGGTTTTGCTCAGCATTTTGGTAGTAAGTGCCGTCAGCCTCGAGTAGCGACGTAACCTTGTTGAAACCGGTGAATCTCACGCCGTGTTTATTAGCATGCACATGGCCTACGCTTAGCGCGAGCCGAGAGTCGTAAGGCTTGATGTCCGGTCCACCGTCTTGATCACGGTAGAAGGCAACATCTGTGAAAAATAACTTTATTTCGCCACCCGGAAAAATACGCGCCGAGCCTGACCACTGGGTCTGGTGGCTGTAAGACTGGTCTTCGAAAATTTCACCGGTGACACCTTCATCGAACACGAGACCACCATAGGTCCAACCACCATTTTCGGGGCGTTGGTCAGCGGAAATCCCAGCCGGCCGATAGAAGTAGCCGATCTTTGCGTAAACGTGGCGGTCATCAAAGCCAAGGCTACGGTCGGCTACTAAAGAAAAAATGATTTCCTGTCCATTGACACTGTACTGATTAGCATCCTCGTCAGTCAGAGGCCAAGAGTCCCATACCCAGACCTGTTCGTTCGACATGTCAGGGAAGTTCTGCGGGATGTCAGGCATAGTGTATTCTTCAGGCATCGAATTCTGACGTGAACCAGCCGTCGGATCAGACATTCGCTTGATTTGGCGTGCATCAGCCCGCGTCCACTTCGCAGTGAAATTACTCTCAGGTGCAAATGCCTCTTGGGTGTGAAATGTCGGCTCGGGACCCGGCTGTAGATAAGGTTCTGCAACAGCTGCCGTTGTTAAGCCCAGAAATGAACACAGAATTGGGATTGTCGATTTACCTATTTTACTATTCATCAATATCTTCTCACTAAATTAAAAATTGTTTCCCGTAAAAGGATGGCCTCAGCCTAATAAGACCCCTGTTATCCTAGTCTAAATCAATTATTTTGAGTGAAAACCAGTTGTATTCACTTGAATATATGTGACTTTTATAGCGAAATCGATTCGGACAAAGGTTGTCTTCTGGAATTAGCCAGGAAATTCGGGCGTAATAATGCCCGCGCTACATGATGTTAGCTTTTTTACTATATACCACTCTTTTAAAAACTTAAACGATTAAGTTTGTTTTTTTGTAATGGTTCACCGATTTAACAATCAAAAACAATCGAAAATATAAATATAAAATACTATTGCATATATGAACTTTCAAATGACAACCTTAATTCATCTTGAATTAAGGTTGCATAGTATATATGGGCTCTATGGTGTTAGTGTTTACTGGCTTTTTTTGTAAGTAACTTAGAGGTAGGAATTTAAAAGTGAATATTAATATTAAAAAAATAAGTTTTTATGCTTGAAAGTTATCATCATTCATTTAAATCTTAACGAAAAAATAATGTATTAATTCTCACGCGGCACCTGTTGAATGAAGGTTTAACTTAATCGATTAAGTCATTAAGAAGGAAGTTATAATACTTTTTATGCTAACGCTTATGCATTAGAAGAATGAATACCGATTAAAGGATCCCGTGTTGTTATTTTTCGATGAGTCAAAAAGCGATGCCTACCCATAAAATACTGTTGCTTCGAGGCTTGAGGAGCTTTCCTGCTAAGGTTTTAATCTGCAGCATGACGCCAATTAACTCGAAGTGCCCCACTTAGTAAATTAAGTCGCACTAGGTAATTTATCGAACACCACTGCTGAGTTTTTATATCCCAAACATTTTCTTGGCCGAAAGTTAAGGTCTCGTTGAGCGCCAGCAATTTGCTTTGCTGCGATAGGGATCCGTTAAAGTTTTTACTTACCTTAAGTTTTTAATATGGGTTTTATTTGGCGAGGGGGGGGCAGTTTTTTAGTTTGTTTGCTACCAGCCATGGTCACAGAATTTACTGGTATTACCTACTGTGATCGTGAGGAAATGATGACGGTAGTATCTTAAGATGCAATCATCGCCCGAACTATCCCAGCAGAGCTTTTAGCAGTCACTTTGCGTATCGGATACATTTTTCTTCGACGTTAAATCATACTAACTATGCCCTTCTACCTTGCTCGCCAAACACTAGGTACACATACTAGCCACTGTTAAAAAATTATTTTTAACAGTGGCTAGTCGGCACTCAATACTAACACTATTGGTGATAATAACGTGCTTTGCTAGGCTACTTTTCGCCACGTAATCTATCGCGCTGCATGAAAACATAAATCAACTTATGGTTGAAAGTATGATCAATAATTTTACCCACACCCGGAATGAATTCAGGATCCTAACTTTGGTTCAACCCAAACTCAACTGAGGCTATAGTCAATACTAATACACTATATTTCGCTGCTAGGTAGATAACAGCTTACAACTAACCATCACTTGTAATTTTATCAATCAATTCGCTAAGTACAGCTTCAGCTTTACTTGTTTCTACTTGGCAAGTACCTGCATTTAAATGGCCGCCGCCGCCGTATTTAAGGCACAGTTCGCCAACATTGGTGTTTGAACTGCGGTTAGTTATTGATTTACCTATGGCATACACTACATTTTGCTTTTTAAGGCCCCACATTTTATGAATCGAGATATTGCAGTCGGGGTACATGGCATAAATAACAAATCGGTTTGTGGCGTAAATTGTTTCTTCCTGAGTTAAATCAAGGACTACTAAGTTTTTATGAACGGTAGCGCATTGAGAAATTTGCTCTTTGGCTTTTTCGTTATGCTCGTTATATAAAGCAACACGTTCGGCTACGTCTTCCATTTGTAGGATTTCTTCGATGCTCTGATCTTTACACGCATCAATCAGTTTCATCATTAATTGGTAATTTGAAATTTTAAACTCGCGAAAACGGCCAAGTCCAGTTCGCGCATCCATAATAAAGTTCATTAATACCCAATCGGTTGGGTTTAATATTTCGTCTTTTGAAAACTGAGCAGCATCGCCTTTGTCTACCGCGTCCATCATTTCAACAGAAATATTTGGAAGTTTTTCAGCGCCGCCATAATAGTCATAAACTACGCGAGCTGCTGATGGGGCTTTTGGGTCAATAATATGGTTTTTTATGTCGCTTGAGTTACGAACGGTTTCGCTAAGGTGATGATCGAATGCTATATGACAGCCTGCAACGTAGGGGAGGTTGGTCGTAATGTCGTTTTCGGTAATGTCTATTTTGCCATCTTGCATATCTTTTGGATGAACAAATAAAATATCGTCAATTAGGTCTAAGTCTTTGAGCAATACGGCACAAACTAAGCCATCAAAATCGCTGCGAGTGACTAGTCTAAATTTATTATTGGGCATAGCTATTCCATCTTTTTAATTGAATTATCAATTAAGTGTAACAGCTAAATTTTTTTTTGAGAGGTTAGCTTAAAAAAATTATAAAAAAAAGCCAAAACGTTAGTTTTGGCTTTTGCTTAGCAAGTTTGTATGTGTGGCAAATAGGTTATGCGCCTGGACCACATTCCATACATGAATTTACAATGTCTGGGCCAAATTTAAGTTTGGCGTTTAAGTCGCGAAGAGCGGTGCGTAACCCTTCTTCAATTACTGGGTGGTAAAATGGCATATCAAGCATTTCTGG
>NZ_JACJEA010000024.1:0-75042 GCF_014163835.1 Pseudoalteromonas sp. SR43-5 | reverse complement strand
CGAACTCAGTAGTGAAACGAAACAGCGCCGATGATAGTGTAGCATTTGCTATGTGAAAGTAGGACATTACCAGGCTTCAAATTGTAGAGAGCCCGACTAGAAATAGTCGGGCTTTTTTACGTCTGAAGAAAAGTAAAATACGCGCAATTAACACACTCACATCAACACCTATCACGTAGGTCGGGCGAGCACAGCGACTCCCGACACAAAGAGAGTGTAGCATTTCACTGTGACTCTCCACCGCTGTGGGCACTACGACATCACAAGGCTTAAAATTGTAGAGAGCCCGACTAGAAATAGTCGGTTTTTTTACGTCTGCAGAAAATGAAATGTGCGAATTAACACACTCATAGCAACACCATCACGTAGGTCGGGCGAGCACAGCGACTCCCGACGTTAAAATCACATTATAGTGTTCTTATTTCACGAGCTGGATTACCCGCTACTACGGTATTAGCCATTACATTTTTAGTAACCACAGCACCCGCACCCACAATACTATTTTCGCCTATATTAACTCCAGCAAGAATAATAGCGCCTGCGCCAATCCATACGTTATTGCCTAACGCGATAGGTGCTGCAAAGTTTTCCTTATTAAGCCTTTCTGCTGGATTAGTAGCATGTGACACAGCTAAAAGCTGAACGTTCGGGCCTATTAAGCAGTCATCACCTATGGTGATTGAGTAATTGGCTAATGGCGAATCGAGAAGTGTGCAATTAACATTCATAAAAGTACGATCACCAATAACTATTTGATTGCCATAATCGCAATGAAAACCTGATTCTATAATTACCTCTTCACCGCATTGTGCGAACAGCTCTTTAATACGCTTTAAATTACCTTTGCTCGGGCTTTTATTGAATAATCGGCATATCTCGCCTGTTTGTTTTCTTTGCATTAAATATGGCTTAGTCACGCTATTAAATAATTTCATTGAGTTTGTTATTCATTTATATGCATACATTATTAAGTATTATCTCATGCTTATATATTTTACTGAAAAGTTGTTATTACCTTTTTGTATGGGCTAAAAAGGTTTTAAACAAATTTTGACTTTTATTATATTCCTTTTTAAAAAAGCTTTAATAATGTAAAATTCATGTTACAAGGAGTAAGTAATGAAATTAAATAAACTAACTAAATTATTCTGTTTAACAATTATTTTAGCCGGTTGTGGGGGAGGGGGTAATGATGCCAGCCAACCTGCTAATAATGATTCTGGTTCTTCTGGAAAAGCTAAATTTGTTAAGCCTGATTATCAAAATACGCCTACCTATGACGGTGAATTATCTTTATTCGAAATAACAGCAAGTAATGTAACTCAACTAACAACTCAGTACTCATATCTAATAGATAGCCTAAATTCCATAGTATTTGGAGAGGATTATCAAAATCTATTTCTCCACGACCCAGTGCTAGATAACCAATCTGATAATTTCGGTTGTGTTACTGGCTCTGCTGACATGAAAGAGGAAGAGGCTAATCAGCACTATATAATTACTTATAACAATTGCTCTGCTGCTGGGTGGGTTTTTAATGGGCAATCTGATATTTATATCGAAAACTCTAACGCTGAATTTGTTTTAGAATATGGGGTAGTACCTAGTTTAACAATTAGTAACGAAGTGCTTGGGGTTACCTATTTAACAGAAGGTTTTGCTATTGCTAATAGTCAGGGAGTAAATAGTGACAGTAGCGCTACTGTGAATATTCAATTTAAAGGTGCTGATGAAAATTCGCTTGATATTTTATTCTCTAATGTAAGGCTTGATGCTGTTTTAGATGCAACCAATGTTGGGTATGGTATTGGTTTTAATGGTGAAGTTTATTTTAGTGATTTAGGAAAACTAACAATAAAAACTGATGAGTTTTATCCAACCAATGATATATCTCTGCCTTCAATAATAGGAGCAAAGTACACCCTAATATCACAAAATACTGCCAGTGTAGATCTCAAAGCTAATGGCATTTCGACCATACATCTATCTAATGAATTTTTACCACTAGAGTTTTATTTAACTGACTTAGATAATGTTTATAACAATACTGCCAACTCTGTTCCTATAGCAAGTATTTCAGGCTCGAACAAAGCTCTACGACACTCTATCCTTACTCTTGATGCAACGCAGTCCAAGGACCCTGATTTTGAACCATTAGGTTATGAGTGGAAATTAATAACTTTTCCGCAGAATGCTAGTTGGCAACTTGGCACCGGTAGCAAAATTGACTTTATTGGAGACCTACCTGGCCTTTATCGTATTTCGTTAACAGTTGTAGACCCAAGTGGTGCAGAAAATACTGTGGAGCATGAGTTTAAATTAGAAAAACTGCCAGCAATTGTTTCTGACATTACTGCATATGATGAAATAGAATTAGGTGAACACTATACAGCCATTATTAACTTATCTAATGATGAGTTCGATGGTCCTTTTGAATACAAAATTGCTTATGGGCCAAGTAATATCTCGATTTCAGAACAAGGAGAGATTAATTGGTTAAGCAGCGCGCCTGACTTTGGTAGTAATTTAAACGTAAATTTTGCTGTTGATATCTCAAACTCTGACAATCAAATAAGAATTAAGCACCAAATCAACCTTCAATCACTCGGTGGCGTAGATAATCGCTCAGTTGGTTATGTGAACAACTCAACATCCAGTGTAGCTTCAATTAAGCTTTCGAACCAAAAAAGGGGTGTATTACGCGGTAATGATAATTATATCTTAAGTCTCAGTGAGACAGGGTTGCTAGAATACAATAAATGGATACCTCCCTTACCTTCAAATGTTGAGCATGTAGGTGCATTTCTTAATCAGTCAGGGACGCAACTAAATTGGCTAAGTATTACTTACAACCAAGAGGCAGCTAAGCATCAAATATTTTTAACTAATGAGGGCTCAAGTAGTTTGCTGATAGATGATGTTTCGGCTGAAAATTATAACTCTATGGTATTTGATTACAACGGCGATGGTATTGAAGATATTCTTCTTTCGGCGGGGCATTCGTATGATAGCTATCTTATTAATGGAAATGATCTTTCTATCACTACGCTTATTGTTGCGCCGGACCTTTCACTTAATTATTCAAATCGCTTGATTCAAGTTTGTGATTTGAATAACGACGGCTTTAAAGAGTTAATTGATAGGGAAAGTATATTTGATGTCAAACAGAACAAATACCTGATAGGACCCTATTCTGAATATAAATTTAAGGCATTTACCAGTGGTGATAATTGTCGTGTAACTAGATATAAGGCCTCCGAACATTATAGTGAACTAATATGGTGGGAAGGTGGTGAACTGCAGGTGGGTAGTGAAAAGTTTGAGACTAATTTCAATGATGGTATTTCGATTAGCCTTGAAGTAGATAGTCCTTATAGTCATGTTTATTTTTCTAATTCAAAAGAGCTTTATTACTTTGATCAGCAGTGGCAATTGTTCTCTGTATCTATTGCTGAAAACCCCATTGGGAGAGTAATAGGTGCTGTTGATTTTGATAATGATGGAATACAGTCATTATTAGTAAGCAAAACAGATAGTTTAGAAGGAAGTTATTTATACGAAGAATATGCGATGCAAAGCTTTAGCTATGAGAATGGGCTATGGCAGCTTGAGTATTCATCAGTGGCTCAAGGTCAACTTCCTAATCTTCATATTGTTGGTGCTGTTGATGATACGGTTAGCATTTCAGATTTTGGCCGTTCGGCTAAGGTAACGCACAATAATGCACCTGTTACTTTCACTGGAGAGATGCTGTTAACGCAAGATAATGAAAATCAAATTGAGTATTCATTAACTCAAATTAACAACGAGACATTTATTGTTAAACGCAATACAGGTTCAACCAGTGTAATTTGGCAAACTAGCGTTGCAGAAGTGACTTTTTCTAATTCGTATGACTTTGCTTTTACAGAGTCCGAAACACACTTGAGCTTTAAAAGTGATATTAGATATTACACAATAGCTAAACAAACAGGAGAAGTCGTATCAAGAGCCTACTTTCCTTACTTGCCGTCTGAGGAGTTGTCAAAAATAATAATAGGTTATTACGATTTAGGTATAGCTTTTTACGAAAATCCAAGCTTATCACCCATTTCAATTGACAGTAGCAATTGGCCTGTACCTTTAGATTTCTTACAAGAAACAACAAGCCATGTAGCGCATGTACATGCTATTCAGCTAGATTCAGATCCTCAACTAGAGCTAATAATTGATTATCGTACTTTTGGTACTTTCGATGAAGAAGGTGGTTTAATAGTATTAGATACGAAAACGAAAGCATTAGAAATTTTGGACGAACAACAAATTAAGGGCTTTACAATTTACCACAAAGAGAAAATCCTCGATGAAGCTATAGGTGGCGTTTATGGCCGAAACTATCTGGCGCATTACTCTATAGAAAAAACAATTAGCCTAGTGGATAAGTTATCAAATCAAGTTATTTGGGAGAGTCCACAAATCTCGAATAATTACCACGATGTATTAATTCAAAAAGATGAGCGTGATTCTTGGAGTTTATATCTTTTAGGTAGTGAGTTTTTAATATATCCTTATTTGAACTAAAAAATAATAGCGTGCTCAGTAATCTAGTTTCTAGCTCACTGAGCAAGTTAGAATGTTTCACCACATCTACATGCTGTTAAATTAAAAAGCGCACATTGCGCTTTTTTTACTCATTCACTTGCCATTTAGGTTGTTTCGTTTAAAATCGCATAACTTTCGAAATGAAACTTAATTCACGAGCTTTATGACTAAACGAAACACACAGCAGCGTCGTCACAATATACTGGTTCAAGTTAATGAATTAGGTGAAGTAGCCGTTGAAAAGTTAGCACAGCAGTTTCAAACATCTGAAGTAACCATTCGAAAAGATTTAACCGCGCTTGAAAAAAGTGGCTTATTGCTGCGCCGTTACGGCGGTGCTATTGCTCTGCCTAAAGAAATTGTTAGCGATGAAATAGATTCAAAGCGCAAAGTCGCAATAGCTAAGGCTGCAGCAAAACTTATAAAAGATCATAACCGCATTATTATTGATAGCGGGCGTACTACTGCTGCGATGATCCCCGAGCTTGCTGATAAGCGTGGGCTAGTTGTAATGACAAACGCAATTAAAGTAGCGAGTCGTTTATTAGCACTTGAGAACGAGCCAACACTTTTGATGACCGGTGGGACGTGGGATCCGCATTCTGAGTCGTTTCAGGGGCAAGTTGCCGAAAACGTATTATGCTCTTACGACTTTGATCAGCTCTTTATTGGTGCGGATGGTATAGATGTAAAACGTGGCACAACAACCTTTAATGAGTTAGTTGGTTTGAGCCAAGTAATGGCAAAAGCGGCTCGTGAAGTAATTGTAATGGTTGAATCAGATAAGATTGGCCGAAAAATACCAAATTTAGAATTACCGTGGAAAATAGTAACCACATTAATAACCGACAATGGCTTAGCAGATGAAAAGCGCAAAGCAATTGAGGCGTGTGGTGTAAAACTAATTTGCGCTGAATTTATTGAGTAGCCACAAAGTGGTAAATATACAAGATTATTGGAGAGATTATGTGTGGAATAGTTGGGGCAGTTGCAGAACGTCCAGTAAATAGAATACTGATTGAAGGGCTGAAGCGACTTGAATACCGTGGCTACGACTCTGCCGGTGTAGCACTACTAGAAGGCTCTACGCTAAATACTGTAAAAGCAGTAGGTAAAGTAGTTAACGTAGAAGCAGCTCTAGAAAAAGCAGGTGTTAGCGGTCATACAGGTATTGCACATACGCGCTGGGCAACACATGGTAGCGTTACAGAAGCAAATGCACACCCACATGTATCAAACAACCAGTTAGCACTTGTGCACAACGGTATTATTGAAAACCACGCAAGCTTACGCGCATCGCTTAAAGAAGAAGGCTACGAGTTTCTATCTGAAACCGATACCGAAGTAATGGTGCACTTAATTCATAAGCTTCGTAAGCAGCACACTAGTTTACTTACAGCAGTACAAGCTGCTGTTAAACAGTTTGAAGGCGCTTTTGGTACAGTTGTATTTGATAAAGCGAACGACAACGAAATCATTGTAGCGCGCTCAGGTAGCCCTCTTGTTATTGGTTTAGGCCTTGGCGAAAACTTTATAGCTTCTGATCAGTTAGCACTATTACCTGTTACTCGTAGCTTCATCTTTTTAGAAGAAGGCGATGTAGCGCGTATTACACGTGACACAGTAGAAATTTTTGATGAAAATGGCGACGCTGTAGAGCGTGAAGTGATTGAGTCAAACATTACACAAGATGCATCAGGCAAAGGCGACTACCGCCACTACATGCTAAAAGAAATCTACGAGCAACCACTTGCGGTACGTAATACCCTTGAAGGGCGTTTAAACGACGACCGCGTAGCAATTGATGCCTTTGGCGAAAGCGCTCAGCAAATATTTAAAGACGTAAAACACGTGCAAATTATTGCCTGTGGTACGTCTTACCATTCAGGTATGGTTGCACGTTATTGGCTTGAGCAATTTGCAGGCGTTAGCTGTAATGTAGAAATAGCTTCTGAATTTAGATACCGTCAGTCGTTTGTTCATGAAAATAGCTTACTTGTTACTATTTCTCAATCGGGTGAAACTGCCGATACGCTAGCTGCATTACGCCTAGCTAAAGAGCAAGGTTACATGGCCTCAATGACCATTTGTAACGTACCTGGTTCATCGCTTGTACGCGAATCAGACCTAGCCTTTATGACTAAAGCTGGCGCTGAAATAGGCGTGGCTTCTACTAAAGCATTTACAACGCAATTAGTTGGTTTGTTAATGCTTACTGCGTCTATAGCTCAAGAAAAACAGCTTGATCAAAGTGCTATTGTTAATGCTATAAAAGTACTACCTGCTAAGCTTGAAGAAACATTACTGCTTGCAGATGGCATTGCAGACCTTGCAGAAGAATTTGCCGACAAGCATCACTCACTGTTTTTAGGTCGTGGCTCACAATATCCAATCGCAATGGAAGGTGCGCTTAAGCTTAAAGAGATTTCGTACATTCACGCAGAAGCCTACGCAGCGGGCGAGCTAAAACATGGGCCACTTGCGCTTATAGATGCCGACATGCCAATTATTGTTGTAGCACCAAACAATGAGCTATTAGAAAAGCTTAAATCAAACGTAGAAGAAGTACGTGCACGTGGCGGCATTATTTACGTATTCGCAGATAAAGATTCACACTTTGAGTCAGACGACACAATGCGTGTTATCAACGTAAACCACACTGACGACATTATTGCGCCAATTGTTTACACACTGCCATTACAGTTACTGTCGTACTACGTAGCAGTAATTAAAGGTACCGACGTTGACCAACCACGTAATTTAGCTAAATCAGTTACTGTTGAGTAAAATCAATAGGTTGGTAATTACCTGTTAAAGATAAAAGGCGCTCAATGCGCCTTTTTTTGTACCTCAAAGCCTGTTAGATTAAATAACACACTATTTTCTAAAGGATTAGCTATGCGTTTATTCACTGCTATTTTTATATGTAGCTTATTTATAGTTTCTAATAACACTCTTGCAGAGCCTGATTTAAAACAGCAAACCATTAGCTATAAGCAACAAACGCATACTATCAATTCAGTAATTTTAAATGAGCTACGTACCGTTGTAGTTCAACTTCCAAAGAGTTACCAAGCTAATCCAAACAAAGTTTATCCAGTTATTTATCGCCTAGATGGCGCGGGTAACATACCGCTTATAAGTGCTGTAATGGATCGACTGCAAAATAATAATCTTGCGCCTGAGGTTATTATTGTCGCTATTGAAAACACCAATCGCTTAAGAGATTTATACCCCACAGTTAATAAAGAGCCACAAGGCCCGGTAGGTGAAGGTGGTGGTGCAGCAAGGTTTTTAGCATTTATTGAGCAAGAGCTTATGCCCTTAATTAATAAAAACTATCGTACGCATAACTTTAATGTGATTGCTGGGGGCTCAGCAGCAGGCGTGTTTGCACTTTATACTATGCAAGCTAACCCTGAGCTTTTCCAAGCGCATATTGCTTACAGCCCTGCCGTTTGGTGGAACTATGGCGCATCGGTAAAAAGTACAAAATCGTTTATAGCTAAAACAAAAGACCTGAATAACTACGTTTATATCAATATTGGCGAAGAAGCCGGCATAATGCGTGAAAGATACGATGAATTACAGCAATCACTGCAATCGCATAAAGTGCGAGAGCTACGCTTCTTTAGTAATGCGTTTGACGGTGTCTCGCATAACCTGACTTCCGTTGCTGGTGCATTTAATGCCTATCACAACTTATTTTTGCCTAAACAAATGCCCATAAGTGATTTAACTGACGATGTAGCCTCTATTGATGCTTATTATCAAAACTTATCTCAACAATGGGGCGAGCAGGTTGCGCCACCAGACCGCGCTGTTAGATCACTCGGTTATAACTTAACGGGCAGCAAGCAGTTTACCCGCGCTATAGAGGTGTTTAAGTACAATATAAAAAACTACCCAAAATCAGTCGATGCGCTTTCAGCCTTATCTTATGGCTATGAAATGCAGGGGGATACTCGTCAAGCGCTTGAAAATATGGAATCTGCTCTAGCAATTGCAGATGACTCATACCCTTATATAAATTACTTAAAAGAAACAAAAGCTAGACTACAAATAGCTTTAGGCAAAGACGAAACATAACCACTTTTTAATCCAACTCGATTGTTATATATTTAAAGAGAAAAGGGAGTAACAGCTTTTCTCTTTTTCTAAAACCACATTAAAATCACTAACCCCTACTTAACGGGTAATAAATACGCTAAAATTGCAGGCTATTTTAGTAATGAGCCCGCAAATTTTATGACCTCAGCCGCAAATCCTAGTAATTTCAACGATCTTGGCCTAATTCCAGAGCTAATTGCTCGATTGTCTGATCTTGAATACACACAACCTACACCTATTCAGGCACAAGCAATTCCGAGTATTTTGACGGGAAGTGACTTAATTGCGGGGGCAAATACTGGCTCAGGTAAAACAGCGACGTTTGCTTTACCTATGCTACAAACCCTATTTTTAGAGCTGGGCGCTAAAAATACTGCCAGCAAAGGTAACTTTGTTACTGGGCTTATTTTGGTACCTACTCGCGAGCTTGCAACGCAGGTGGCCGATAGCGTTAAATCGTATTCTGCTAACTTTAATGGCGCAATTAAAACGGTGGCCGTGTTTGGTGGTGTGTCGGTTAATACACAAATGCAGGCACTGCGCGGCGGCGCCGATATTATTGTTGCAACGCCAGGTCGTTTGCTTGATTTAATCTCAAGCAATGCTATTAAGCTCGATAAAGTGACGACCTTAGTGCTTGATGAAGCCGACCGTATGCTAAGCCTTGGCTTTACCGAAGAGCTGGCTGATCTTTTAGCGTTAATGCCTGCTAAAAAACAAACCATGTTGTTTTCAGCGACCTTCCCAGAGCAAGTTAAGCTATTAACACAAGAGCTTTTAAACGAGCCAGTTGAAATACAAGTTCAAAGCAAAGACGAAAGCACCTTAGTACAACGTGTTTTTACGGTTAATAAAGGCGAAAAAACCACGGTTTTAGCGCATTTAATTAAAACACATAAATGGCGCCAAGCATTGATTTTTGTGAACGCGAAAAAAGACTGTGAGCACCTAGCGGCTAAGCTTGAAAAACGCGGTGTTAACGCACAAGTTTTCCATGGTGATAAAGGCCAAAGTGAGCGTACTCGCGTAATTGAAAAATTTAAAGCTGGCGAAATCGAAGTACTTATAGCCACCGATATTGCTGCACGTGGTTTAGATATTGAAAAGCTGCCAGTGGTAATAAACTTTAATCTACCACGAAGTCCTTCTGATTATATGCACCGTATTGGTCGAAGCGGCCGTGCTGGTGAAGTAGGCTTAGCACTTTCATTGGTTGATTATGAAGATTTGCATCACTTTAAAATAATCGAGAAGAAAAACAAACTACGCCTAGAGCGTGAAGAAGTAACCGGTTTTGCTGTAAACCAAGCTAATCTTGATGCTGCCGAGGCGCTTAAAAATGAAAAGCCAATGGCAAAATCAGAAGGCACAGGCAAGAAAAAGAAAAAAAATAAAGCCGATGATATAGATGATGTATGGAGTGGCTGGCGCCGTAAGTAACAATAGAGCTAAATAAATAGCTGTAAAAAACCCGTAATTAGTAGACCTAATTACGGGTTTTTTGTTTTGTGGCTTTAACTTAAAGCGTTAGTTTTAAATTAATGGTCGTGATCTTCATCTTCTATTTCTTGTGCAATCCCTAACCAGGTAATGCTTGCAGGTGGAAAAGTTAACTCTAGCTCACTTTCAATTTCTAAGTCTTCAAGGTGTACTTGCACAACGTGCTGAGCAATAGGGTCGGCTACATAAGCAAACTGACCATTTTGTGCCACTGTCATGCTAAAGCTCATACCCTCAGGCATGGTTGATACATCTTGCTCGGTAATATCAACTTGGCCTTCATGCTCCCAATGCATTTCGCCATCATGGTCGTGTGCGCTAAATACATTTAAAAAGCCTAAGCTGTCTAATATTAAAAAGTGCTCGCCATGGGCAGAAAAAGAGTACGACACAGCACTTGCGCCATCGGCTAGTTGCCATTCTAATTCTTCCATTTGTGCTGTTGCTGGGTTAATAGTTACAATTACGGCTTCGCCGCCACCATGGCCAGACGCTACACCAATAAAGGTCTCGATATCTTCGTGGCCATAAATACTACCAATACGTAAATCGCCAACGGCTGCAATATTCGCTATTTTTTCAGCTTCGTATTCATCTTCGTGCTGGTGGGCTAATAACACGCCATCGCTACAACCAAATATTACATAGTCATGGTTTTGTGCTGCACCGTGTAAATCAGAGCACGTAACTTCTAAGGTTTGTTCAAGCTCGTATTCACCATCATGAAAATGATAAACACCTACTTGGTCTGGCAATACTTTAGCAACCGATGTGCTTTCGCTGTCATCACGGCGAATGGTTGATAATAAATGCTCACCGCGAGGCTCTGCTACACCGTGCATATTAATATCGTAGCTAATACCAGGCAGGCTTGCTGTTGCGCTTGTTATGTTGTTATCTGTTAATACTTCAACAGAGGCAACCGTGCCTGAGTCTGCATCACCATCATAAAAAACAGCTAATTGCCCGTCGTGAGTTATTAAATGTGTAGGGCGACTACCACTTGTTAACTCATAGCTGCTAGCCGCTGGGCTTTGCTCGTAATCGTGCAGGTGCTCGCCATGGTCTTCACGCCATAAACCACCATCAATAAAGCCTAAGTAATCTTGTGCGCGGCTTGCAATAACGGCATAACGAAAATCAGGTGATGACGACATCGTGTTTGAATCATTCGTCAGGGTAAATGTTTCAAGAAGTGAGTTGTCATCTAGGTCATAAAAACTGGCTTCGTTGCTGTTGCCTGCCAGTACAGCTAACCTGCCTAATGAGTCAATAGTGTAGCCATCATCATGGTCGTGATCATCATCGTCATGATCGTGCTCGTCTTCTACAACAATAGGATCTTTTTCTACAATATTGGTCTCTGCATCGCTACAGGCTGTAATAAATGTAGTGCTAATAGCCAGTGCAATAAGCTTTAATTTGTATAGTTTTTTCATGTTTATTTCCTTTAATTATAATTTTTTAATGCTTAAAAATAACCGCGAATGCCTAGCGCAAAGCTACGCCCTGGACGTGGTGCTATATCTTTTACAAACGAGCTGTGCACGCGTGCTTCTGTATCTGTTAAGTTAGTGCCTCGTAGGTACACAGACATATCTTGGTTTAATACTGAAAGGTCATAAGAGATGCTTGCATCAACCAATGTGTAACCGCCTGTGGCTGTTTCTTGTGGGGCTGTGCGGTCTTGCTTTTGATAGCGAGTAACGTGAATATGCGCACTTAATTTATCTGTTTGATAGCTTAACTCGCTACCAAAACGAAGCGGTGGTGTACGGGGTAAATCGCCGCCGTCTTTAAGGCGTGCACGCACGTAATCAGAGAATAAATCTACTTTAAATTCATCGGTTAATTGCCACGCAATTTGCGCTTCAAAACCGTGTAAAATTACGTCGTCTGTTTTAAATAAATAAACAGGTAGCTCTGATGAATGGTCGTGTTCGTCAGCGCCTTCTTCTTCATCGCCATGGTCGTGTCCACTTTCTGCGTATAAACCAGTGTCTATTTGGTAATAATAGTTATCTACTTGGTTGTAAAAGGCATTTAGAATAAAGCCAACATCGCCTTGAGTTTTACGTAGGGTTAAATCGATATTATTGGCTGTTTCCAGATCTATTGCTTGATCAGATAAACCCAAATGGCCATCTTCATCTAAATCAAATAGTGCGCCTACTTCGTATGTGCCAGTACCAATGTGCGGCCCAAACGATAATAATTCAGAAGCAGAAGGCGCACGTTCAGAGCGCGATACCGAAAGCCCTAAGTTATAGTTAGGTGTAAAATCCCATACTACCCCTGCCGATAAACTGACTGGTGTAAATTCATGCTCTACGTCAAATACGCGAGTGGTTTCTGCGCTTTCTTCGTGGTCGTGATCATGCTCGTCGGTTTCTTGCGCTTCATCATGTGCGTGAGCGTCAATATTTGGCAGTAATACGTCGCCAGCTGCAATTGTTACACGCTCTATGCGCCCACCTAACTGCACTAAAAAATCCCCAAAGTGCCTTTCTTCCATTAGTGCTACAGCAAAGCTTTCGGTTTTAGATGGAGGCGTAAAGGCCTCTTCACCTTGTGCTTCAACATCGCTTTGCTTGTAATGAAAGCTAATGCCGCCATTCCACTCGCTAAATTGGTTATGTAGTAGGTCTATACGTAATTCGTTTGTTTCGTTTTTAAAAGTAGTGCCTACTGCGCCACCCTCAATTTCAGCGTGTTCGTAGTCAGTGTGGCCAACACGCAGGTTTACTTTGTTTAGCCATTTATTATCTAGGTTGTACTCACCTAATAATTGCACTTTAGTTTGCTCTAAATCAGCAAATACGCTTTCTTCTTCGTCGCTATGTTCTTCCTCTTCTTCATCGCCGTGCGTATGGCCCGGAATACCGTATTGACGATTAAATTGCTCTACTGCTAAGCCAATAAAGCCGTTATCCATTAAATAGCTAGCGCCAACAGTAAAACCGTCAGACTCTTCATTACTGTTTTCAACTTTGTAATCGCCACTATGCTCTTCACCGTCGCTATCTATATCAGCAGCTACAGGTACCTCGTAGTCATCGGCTTCACGCCAAAATGCATCGGCGTAAAAAGCCATTGAGTCTGTGCCAGTGGTGGCATTAAACGAGGCCACTTTTTGATTATCTACCGAGTTATGTTCTAGGTTCCATTCACCACGCGTGGTGCTGTCGGTGGGTACGCGGTTATCTACTACATTTACTACGCCACCAATGGCGCCACTGCCATAAAACAGTGTTGCAGGGCCGCGTAATACTTCAATTTGTTGTGCGGTAGACGCCTCTGATGCAACAGAGTGATCGGGGCCAACGCGCGACACATCACTTACATCAAGGCCATTTTGAGTAATAAGTACACGAGGGCCGCTTAAACCACGAATAATAGGTGTGCTGGCTACCTTCCCGTGAAAGTTAGTATTAACGCCTGGAAGTTTTTCAAGGCTGTCGCCAAGGGTTGCTGCTTGTTGTCGTCTTAGTTGTTCGCCAGATAAAACACTAACAGGCGACGCAGATTCCATTGCCGACATATGAATAGGGGTTGCTTCAATATCAATAACTTCAATAGGCGAGCGCTTTAAATTAAAAGTAACCGATTGGTTTTCATCATTCGTTATTGTTATATCGCGATGAAGGTGAGCATAACCAGGGGCTACAACATGTAGCTCTTTTAAGCCATTGTTTAGCTCTGCTATTACAAATTTACCGTTTTCATCGGTGGTTACTTTAAGGTCTGAGCCTTCAACTTCTACTGTTGCATTGGTAACTACTTTACCTTTGTTGTTTAAAACAACGCCCTCTATTGTGGATGCAAGCACACTTGCAGGTAATAAAGCTGCTATGAGAACAGCTAATTGTGATCTACGTTTCATTTGACTACCTTGGTGGATGTTATATTATATCAATTATGTGGGATATGTTATAATGTATCAATAGTAATTAACTGATGTTATTAAAATGTCTCTTTAAAAGTAACGTTTTTGAGTGGAGACACTGATTTAGTAGAGGAAATAATGAAGTCGAGTCAAAGTGTTATGGATCGTATGGCAATTGGGTTATCGGTAATGTGCACAGTACATTGTTTTGCAACCCCGGTTATTTTAGCGTTATTACCAAGCTTTGCCGTATTGCAAATAGATAGTGAGCAGTTTCATTTATGGATTCTTGCGGCGGTACTGCCAACAAGTTTATTGGCATTAAGCTTAGGCTGTAAAAAGCATAAGCGTTTACGTTATATGGCCTGCGGCGTTATTGGGTTAGCCTTTATGATATGTGCGGTATTGCTAGGGCATGAGGTTGCCGAAAAAGCGTTTACTTTAATTGGGTCGGCGTTTATTGCTGTAGCTCATTGGTTTAATTACCAACAATGCCTTAAACAAAATGACGATAACTGCCCGTGTTCAAGCGCTGAAACTGATCAGGCAGCTTAGCGTTATCAGTGCTACAAACAGCTAACATGTAGCACTGCCTTTCAATATTTAACTTTTTTTTTAATAGCCTAAAGCTAAAAGTGAGTTAAAGTAGTCATTCAATATCGATTATTACGCTTGGCTTAGGTTAATTAATATAAATGAATACTGCTTTAAAATACTTGCTGTTACTCTGCGCTTTAATGTGTTTTAAATTAAGCGCAAATACCCCGTACCAAATCCCTAGAAGTAGTGTTATTGAGTTAACTGAGCCTGCTACTAAACGGGTATATCCTGTTTTTATTCAGCTCCCTAAGTCATATAAAAAGCATCCTGAAAAAATATATCCAGTTATTTATTTAACCGATGCACCGTATACGTTTTCTATTGTGGCGGGTGCTACACGATTTCCTATGAATAGCGGCAATATGCAAGAGGCTATTATTGTGGCCATTAGCTACGAAAAAGGATCTAGAGGGTCTAATAGTCGAATTAGAGACTACACCGCAAATAAGGCTCAAAGCTGGAAAAAGCAAACCGGTAACGCTCAAAATCATGCGCTGTTTTTTAAAAATACTGTGCTGCCATTTATACAAAGTAACTACCGAGCAAGTAGCACACAAAAAACCTATATAGGTAATTCTTTAGGCGGGTTATTTGGTGCCACTATTTTATTTACGATGCCCGATTTATTTAACAATTATATTATTGGCAGCCCATCGGTTTGGTTTAACAGCAATGCAGTATTAGCGCTACAAGCACATAAGCCTAAAGTGCCTATAAAGGTTTATATATCGGTAGGGGCAAAGGAAACGCTAAGCTTTGGTGAAGGGCAAAATATGGTGGCAGGGGCAAAGCTATTAACGCAAAAAATTAATGCACTTAGCAGTGACAATATTGAATTAAAAAGCGTTGTTATTGAAGGGGCGAGCCATGCAACCGCATTTCCTACTACAGCAATACAAGGGCTTGATTGGGTGTTGGGAATGACACCAATCGACTTAAATATTTAATCATTCTAGCGTGCTAAATAGAGCGCTAACAGCGTTATAAATTTCTCATGTAGAACAGCTACATGTCGATATTTATGCCTTGTTATCACGCTACTTATCTGTCGCTATAAATGCCTAATAAATTAACACGATTGGTGTAGCCAATAAGCCCTAAAAGCTTAGGCGCTTTCAAGTTCCTTTTTCCAGTTTACCAGCACTTCAATAAACTCAGGGCCTATACCACAGCAGCCACCAATAATGCTTGCGCCCTGGCTGTGCCATTTTTTAGCAAAGTCTAGATATTCTGAAGGTGAAATATCGCGATACGCTTGTGAGCCTTCGTTGGCTTTGTAATCGCGTGCTATAGGTATAAAGCCATTAGCAAACGCCCCTAAAACAACACTTTTATTTTGCTTGGCTAATACTGCGTTGGTATCGCTAAAGGCTTGCTCTATAACTTCAGGTATTGAACAGTTAAAGAAAATACCAGCAACATTTTGTTGAAGCAAAGCCGTTACTGCGTCACTTACCAGCTCACCAGAGCGAAGTGTCGCTTGCTCGCTTATCACATCAGTTAAAGTAAATGCGTAATAACATGGCTTGTTTGAGCCTTTAAGGACGCTTGCCATAACGTGCGCCTCTTCAATGCTCGATATAGTTTCGCCAATCCATAAATTTACGTGCTCGTCTTGCGCTTTGTATAGTGTATCTAAAATAGTAAATGCGCGTTCGCTTTCAAATAGTTCAGGGCGGTAAGAGCCAAGTGCTGGTGGTAATGAACCTGCTACTAATACATTTTGTTTAGCATTTTGAGCTACTTCTTTTGCAATAACGGCAGCTTGCTGTGCAAGGGCTGCGCCTTGAGCTTGATATAGCTCTTCACCTAAATGAAAGGGCACACAGGCGTAGCTGTTAGCTGTAATTATTTCAGCACCGGCATCTATAAAACCTTGGTGTGCTTGGGTTACAAAATGCGGGGCTTCTATTAATGCTTGTGCGCTCCAAAGTGGCTGTGAAAACGGTGCGCCAATGCGCTTAAGTTCACGTCCCATGCCGCCATCTAAAATTGTTACCTTTTTCACTTATGGACTTCTATATGTCTAAATAATATGGCGCTATTCAAACATATTTTTTAAAAAATTATAATGAAACTTCATCAGGTTGAGCATGAATAAAGCTAAACCTATTAAATGAGTTATAAAAATGCACAAAAAAAGCGACTACCTAATAAGGTGTCGCTTTTTAGTAAGTATGATTAGCTTACTTATAAAAGGCTTCAACAGTGCCTTTTCTTGTAAGTAAAAGAGGTTGTCCGCGACGATCAAGCCCTTTTGGAGATGCAAACTTTATCCAACCTTCACTGATGCAGTATTCTTCAACATCAAAACGCTCTTTGCCGTTGAACGTGATACCAATATCGTGTTCAAAAACTTCTTCCACATGATGTGGGCTACGTGGGTTGATAGAAAGGCGATCTGGTAAAGCAGGTTTTGCGGTAGTGTCGTTCATGGTCATATTCTATATTGAATGAAGTATGCGCTATTGTAGGCAATACAACGCTTTCGCTCAAGAGAGATAGTAGTAAATGTGTTTAAAAATGTACTAATTAATGAGTTGTGTATACAAATGAGATTGCGCTTGGAAAATATTTACAGAGGAGGTTTTGAAGATATTCGACTAAATAATTATAAAGGTAAATATATTAGTGGGTTATCTCTAACCCACTAAATTGTTTAGCAATTAGATGCTAACAATGTTCTCGGCTTGTGGGCCTTTTTGACCTTGAGTAACAGTAAACTGTACACGTTGGCCTTCAGCTAAAGTTTTGAAACCGTCGCCAGAGATTGCGCTAAAATGTGCAAAAACGTCTGCGCCAGATTCTTGCTCGATAAAACCAAAACCTTTTGCTTCGTTAAACCATTTTACTGAACCAGTAGTTGTATTAGACATAATATGTTTCCTAAAAATTAATATAAGTGTGCCTGAAAAGAGGCGATTGAGCCGGAAAAAATAGTTAACTTGAGGATATCGTGCAGGATTATTACTAAAACAACTCGGTACTAACAAATAAAACAAAACTTCTTTCAAACTAGTATTCAAAATGGGTTATTGCTAACCCATTTTACGAAAGCAATTAGATGCTAACGATGTTTTCAGCTTGTGGGCCTTTTTGACCTTGAGTAACAGTAAACTGTACACGTTGGCCTTCAGCTAAAGTTTTGAAACCGTCGCCAGAGATTGCGCTGAAATGTGCGAAAACATCAGGACCAGATTCTTGCTCGATGAAACCAAAACCTTTTGCTTCGTTGAAAAATTTAACTGTACCAGTTGTAGTTGTAGACATAATAGTATCCTAAGGATTAATAAAAGTGCGCCTTAAATTAGGCAATTTAACAGGAAGAAAACATACATTTAACTGAGGATAACGCGAAGGATTATTACTAAAACAACGTGGTACTTACAAATAAATAGGGTTTTCTGTCAACCCGATGTGAGGCAGGATAACAGTAAATTAAAGTATATACCAAGCCCTATTGTAAATTTATTTTAGAGTAAGTGCTTTATTTGTTTGTTTGTTTTTTAACTGATTAGTTATGATTGAGATGATCTTTTTTACTTCTTAATTAAAGGTAAATCTATTTTAATCAAAGCTTTATGCTTGTTTTTGTATGCGGTTTTAGAGTAGGTGAAATACAGGTTTTAATTGGTTAAAACATAACCTAATTACCTACTAAATATTTTAATATATATCTGAAATAATCTGATTCATTAGCTCCAAATTACAAATCCAAGTATTAATAATGCAATCCAAAGTGTTTCAGCAACAATTAAAACAATAGGTTTCATGCCTACTTCGGTAAGTTTTCCTAAATTAGTTTTCATACCTATGGCTGAAATAGCCGCAATTAAAAAGAACTGTGAAAGTTCGTTAGCGGTTTCAAGCACTATTGTAGGAAGAGAAAAGCAGCTATTTATTATCATGAGTATGACAAAGCCAATTAAAAAACCAGGTACTTTAGGTAATTCTCCGTGTTTTTCTTTATTTGAGCGATTAATAACAACCATCATAATAAGCACAACGGGTAGTAGCATAGCAACACGCACAAGCTTAGTTAGGGTTGCTATATCGCCTGTCTCAGGTGATACAGAATAACCAGCACCCACTACCTGCGCTACATCGTGTATTGTGCCGCCTAAAAATACGCCTGCATTATGCGCGTCAAATTCAAGGTAATTAACCACAATAGGGTAGAGGATCATAGCTAGGGTCGACATGGCTGTTACGCCAATAACGGTTAATAAGGTGTCGCGTTCTTTATGTTCGCTGTTTGGCATAATAGACGAGATAGCCAGCGCAGCAGACGCTCCACAAATAGCAACCGAACCACCTGTAAGTGCACCAAAGCGCTTTTGTAAGCCAAATGCGCGTGCTAGTACTACGCCTAAAATAATAGTAGTAAATATAGCGCCCGCTAGCATTAGTGCGGTTTGCCAACCCAGTGTTACTAAATCTCCCAGTGCTATGCGTGTGCCTAGCAGTACTATACCGACGCGCAAAACCGTGGTGCCAGTAAAGTCGATACCTTTGGCGCAAGGGCTATCGCTTTGATACAAAAATGAGACTGCCATACCCAGTAACAAAGCAAACAGCATGGCTGGCGCGCCGTAATGCTCACTCAAAAATAAAGCGGCAAGGCCAGTCATTGCAGCAATGCTGGCGCCTTGCCATAAAAGTGATATTTTACTGCTTAATTTACCACTTAAACGCTGCATTACGCTTTTGCTGCGGTAAGTGCTACTAATACTTGGCGCTTACGTTCACCTGTAAAAGGGCGACGACCATGCATAGCCATTTCGTTATCAACTAAAGCAACGTCACCGTCTTGCCATGCAAGATCAAAGGTAAATACTTTAGAAAGCTCAACAATTTTATCAAGTCCTGCTTTAGGAATGGCACTACCATCACCAAAGGTAATGGCAATTGATGGGTTATCGCGTACACCTTTCCAGCCCATGTAAGCGGCAATCAGTTGGTTATAAAAAACCTGTACATTGTTTTCAAGAGTTACTACAGCAGGCAGCACCGGTGTAACGGCCTTTAGTGAGCCGTCTTCAAGCCATTCCCACTCGTAACCAAGTTCGGTTAATTTATTATGTGCTTCGTCTTTGGTTTCTACACTTAGCGTACTTTTCCAGCTGCGACCTTGGCCTGATGTTGCATCGTCAGCGGCTGGCATATAGGTGGTATATTTTAGGCCTTTGTGTTCAAAATCATGGGCAAGTTTACTATCGTATTCTTTTAATGCGCTAAATAACTTATCTGATCGGCAAAGAGGTGTTGCACCACCTTCTTCTGCGGCCGATTTACAAAAGAAGAATAACTTACTGGGCGAAATAGGCGTTTGCGCCATTTCGTGATGTAAGTATATTTCTACATCTTTTGGCGCTTCGTTGGCTGTAAATACACGCTCGGTAAAATTAATACGTACCGCGTTAGACAGAGACTCTTTATAAGTAAAATTGTCGTAATCAAACCCTGCTGAAAAAGTATCAAAGGTTTCGGCGCTATTTACCGGGAAGCCACGAAACAGCACAGCACCTGAGCTGCGAAGCTTTGTAGCCAATTCACTTTTATTCGCGCGAATGAAAGCTACCGCTTCTTCAACGGTGCTGGCGTTATTGCTATTAACCACAATGCACGGAAAAACCGAATCATCGAATGTTAATTGAGTTGGCACTGAGGCGTAGTTAATTTCGGTAGCTGACATTGTATGTTCCTAATCGTAAATTGGGTGAAAACGGTTAAAGGCAGCTTCACAAAAGTGCCCAGGGTCGTTAAATCGGCGATTACTGTTAAGCGCAGAAATTTGCGCCATTTCTTGCTCTGTTAATTCAAAATCAAACAGTGCGAGATTTTCTTTCATGCGTTCAAGTTTTGAAGTTTTTGGAATAATGGCAGTGCCGCGTTGCACGCCCCAACGAAGAACTACTTGTGCTGGCGTTTTGCCATGATTGTGTGCGGCCGCTTTAACAACGCTTTGCTCAAGAACTGATTCAGTTTTATCAGCCATTTCTAGCTCAAGGTATGAAAGCGCACCCAGTGGTGAAAACGCAGTAACCGGAATATCGTACTGCTTAGCTAATCTTACTAATCGCTCTTGCGTTAAATAAGGGTGCGACTCAATTTGCAACATAGCGGGTTTGATATTTGCGTAGGTCATTAAATCGTGAAGCAGTGCGCTTGAGTAATTACATACTCCAATGCGTTTAGCTTTGTTGTTATGTACTTGCTCTTCCATTGCTTGCCACGTTAAATATAGCGGCACTTTTGCCAGCTCCATTTGTGGATTTTGCGCGTCTGGGTCAACAAACCACTCTGGTGGATAGCGGGTTTCTATTGGCACAAATGTTTGCGCAATCGGAAAATGAATTAGGTATAAGTCTAGGTAATCTAGCTTTAAATCACTCAGTGTTTTATCAATCGCGAGGCCAACATGCTCTGGTGCATGAAAGGTATTCCACAGTTTTGATGTTACCCATAATTCTTCGCGAGTACATAAACCATCGTTTATTGCTTGGGCTATGCCATCGCCTACTTGTTCTTCGTTACCGTAGTCTGATGCGCAATCAAGATGGCGGTAACCTGCCTTAATGGCTTGGTATACCGTTTGCGCACAATCTTCTTGTGCTACTTTCCATAAACCGAACCCTACTGGAGGGATATTATTTAATGAACTCATTGGGAATTCCTGTTAAAAATGCATAATGACTTTGGTCTTGTATAAGACATAAGTTATTATACGAATCAAACAGTGTCAATACTGTGTTAACAGCAAAGTAGTAAATGGGTGGGTTAAAAAACCTACAGGCAGCAAAAAGGCAGCGTTTGCTGCCTTTAAAAAATATTTAATTATTATGCGCTAAAGTGAGTTTTTAGCACTAAACACGCTTTTAATTAATCAAGTTCAATTTGATAGTGGTAATGATCGCTACGGCATTTGCTTTGGCGGTATTCAATTAGCTTACCTTCGATTGATTCGGTAATTCGTGATACCAACAGCAGTGGGTCGCCAGCTTTAATAGCAAGCATTTTGGCATCATCAGCTGTAGCAAGTACAGCTTTAATACTGTCTTGGGTTTTGTGTACAGTTTGGTTAAATTTGGTTTGATAGTAATGGTACAATGTATGCGGAATATCACTACTTTGATGTATATCAGGAAAGTAGCTTTGTGGTAGGTATATAGTTTCGCTCATGCAAAATTCGTTATTAAGAATGCGCCTACGAACAAGCTTGGTAACTTTGTCTTTTTTATTGAGTTGTAACGCTTCTATTACTTCAACTGGCGCTGCACAAAGCTCAACCGATAGCAGTTCAGCCTTTGGCAAATCGGCACCTTTACCGTCTGCTTGTAACGGAAAAAACCTAAATAAGGCATCTTGCGCAGTATGCTCTGATACAAACGTACCAACGCCTTGGCGACGAGTTACTATTTTATTGTCGGTTAATAAGTTTAGTGCTTTACGAACTGTACCTTGGCTTACGTTAAATTCTTCAGCAAGGCGAAATTCGCTTGGTAGTGCTTCGCCAGGTACCCAACGTCTTTCAACAATGAGCTGTTTAATATAATCAGCCACTTGTAAGTAAAGTGGTTGAAAAGCCAAGCTTGGGCCACTTAATTTGTGATCAAACATAGAGTTACTCATTATTATTTACCATTAAATTTAATCCACCTGTAGTTATAGCATAGGTGAAACCTTTTACGCATATTTGCGCTAGCTCAATTAAACGTGAACTACTGCTGTAATGTTTAATAGGCGCAAAATATACATTATGCCTAAAAACAAATCGTTACACTACAATAGCTCACCCTTAGGAAATTAAAAGTGCTCAGTATTTCTTTTGAACTCATTTTGCTTATGGCGCTGTGCCTAAGCCTTGCCACTGTAATGCAAACTCTTAGCGGGTTTGGCTTTGGGTTGCTGGTGGTTGCAAGCTTTACGTTGCTTGATGTATTGCCACTTACGGCAACTACATTTTTAGTGAGTTTGCTAGGGTTAGTTAATTCAACAACCGTGGTCGTTAAAAACCGCAGTTCGGTAAAAGTACCCGAGCTAAAACTTATGTTGTATACCGGTATACCGTTAATGCTGATAGGTTTTGTGCTGCTTGAGTTTATGTCGTCGCATTTAACACACTATTTAAACTTTATTTTAGGTGTAAGTATTCTGCTGTGCTGCGCTTTAATGCTGATTGGCCGCGATCGTGCTAATAAACAAAGCCGCCCTCGTTCGTTTTTAATAGCTGGAGGGGTGAGTGGATTACTTGGTGGGTTGTTTTCAACCTCAGGGCCGCCGCTTGTGTTTCAGTGTTATAAACAAAGTTGGTCTATTGAAGCTATTCGCAGTACGTTATTAGCGGTATTTACTATCGGCGGGTTAGTACGTGTAGGTATCGCCTTATTTGGTACTTTGCCGGGGCTCGACATTATGTTTTTAATTGCAGCGGCTATTCCCTTAGTGTTGTTAGTTACGCATTTTGCTCGTAAATTAACGCCTTACGTTGACGCTAAATGGATACGCATTATAGCTATTACGTTACTAGGACTGAGCGGCGTATCGCTGGTGGCTACATCGGCACCTGGCATTTTTTAAAAATTGCGATGTAAATAATTCATCTTGAGTTTATTTACGTTGACATGGGGATTACAATTATTTAACTTGTGTCTTATACAAGACTAATAATTGGTTAAGGAACTCCCATGAATGCATTTGAATTACGTGAGCCAGACTGGAACGCAATAGAACCAGCACGCTTAACCGCACAGCCAAAGTTACAAGGTAATGTGTTGGTTTTGCCCACTCAGTTTGGTGATATTAGCGTAACGATAAGCCAGTTTGGTTTACGTTTAAATGCAGGCACCACGCATGACGAGCAGTTTAAAATATTAACCACAACCCCATCAGAATACCCCCTCACACTTAGCAAAAACAATAATGATTACAGTGTAAGTGGTGGCGAATATCGCCTAGAGTTTTACTGCGACCCTTTTCATTTCAAACTTTATAAAAACGATGAGCTAGTGCAGCAATCAGCAACCGATGGCCACTTTGTACGCCAGCATCGTTTACCGCCACTGGCTAAAACTGATAACGGCTGGATACTAAGCTTAGAGCTTAACTATGACGAAGCCGTGTATGGTCTTGGCGAAAAGTGGGGCAAGCTTGATAAACGCGGCCAACTTATTCGTTCATACAACCACGATGCGCTAGGTGTTAACGCCGAAAAGTCTTATAAAAACACCCCGTATGCATGGAGCCCAGAAGGCTGGAACTTATTTGTACATACACCTGCACCGGTAACTCATGGCGTAGGTTACGCACTGTGGTCGCAACGCGCATATGTATGTTTAGTTGAAGATGACGCGCTAGATGTATTTTTATATCAAGAACAAACACCTGCTCAAAGCATTAACCGTTACTGTGAGCTAACAGGTTTTGCACCGGTGCCACCGCAGTGGAGCTTTGGTGTTATTTTATCAAAAGCCTATTACAAAGATGCTGACGAATTACTGAGTGTTGCCCGCGAAGTGCGTGCTAAAAATATGCCGTGCGACGTAATTACTCTTGATGGCCGCGCATGGCAAGACACCGACACCCGCTTTGCATTTGAATGGGACCCAACACGCTACGCCGACCCAAAACCAGTGCTTGATGAACTAAAAGCCATGGATTTTAAAATTTGCGTATGGGAATACCCGATGATCTCGGTAAATAATCCATTATTTGCTAAAGCGGCCGAAAATGGCTGGCTTATAAAAGATAAACGCACCGGTAAAGCGTATCAATACGAGTGGGATTTAAGCCCATTTGGCGAAGTACTTACACCACTACCAGAGTCGGGTATTTTAGATTTTACTCACCCCGACGCTTACGAATACTGGCTCGAATCGCACAAGCCATTGTTTGAGCTGGGCGTAGATATGATAAAAGCAGACTTTGGCGAACAGCTAGAAGACGAAAACATGGTATCGCACAGTGGCGACAGCGGCATAAGATTACACAACGTTTACAGCATGTTGTATAACCGCTGCGTTTACGAAGCAGCCGAAAAATACTGTAAAACAGGGCCATTTTTGTTTAGCCGTTCAGCATGGACTGGCAGCCAACGTTTTCCTGCACAGTGGGGCGGCGACCCGCAGGCCGATTGGCAAGGTTTAGCAGCGAGTATTCGCGGCAGCTTAGCGTGGGGCATGTCGGGCGGGCCATTTTTTGCAACCGACATTGGCGGTTTTTACAAAGACACTCGCGATGCAGAACTTTACGTGCGCTGGGCGCAAGCGTCGGTATTTAGTGCGCATATGCGCTTACACGGTATTGGTCCTCGCGAACCGTGGTCTTACACCGAGCAAGCAAGTGATGCGGTATTTGCAGCGCTTAAATTGCGCTACCAACTTATTCCTTATTTAGAGCAAAGTGCCATACAAGCACAGCAAACTGGCTTGCCAATTCAGCGTGCAATGGTTTTAGCATTTCCTGATGATGTGCTAGCGCATAGTTTTGATCAGCAATTTATGTGCGGTGAAAAATTGTTAGTAGTGCCTTGTGTCGTACCAAACGGTAAAGTGAAGTTTTATTTACCACAAGGCAACTGGATTCGCTTTCCTGATAAACAATCTTACGAAGGTGGTAAGTACTACGAGCACACACTCGCACTTGAAGAAATGGCAGTATTTGTACGCGAAGGCGACAGCCTAATGCTTGGCCCAGAGGTTCAACACACAGAACAAGACATGAGCCAATTAACAGCATGGCCTAAATAAATCTCGGCTTAATAAAAAACACACACTACACACATACAACACACAATAATAAAGATATTAGCTTACTTTTTACCGAGTAAAGTAAGCTAAAAGGGGCGCAAGATGGAAGGTATGAACATTACCATGACACTGCTATCGTGCTTGGCGTTTATGGCGCTGGTGGGATATATCTCGTACCAAAAAACCAAAGGGGAAGTTAACACCCAAGATGGCTACTTTTTAGCGGGTCGTGGGTTAACAGGTACATTTATAGCAGGGTCAATGATCCTCACTAACTTATCGGCCGAGCAACTAATTGGCCTTAATGGCTCAGCCTATGGTTACAACCTAAGCTCAATGGCGTGGGAAGTAACCGCAGGAGTATCAACCATTATTATGGCGTTGATCTTTTTGCCTCGTTATCTAGCGGGCGCGTTTTCTACCTTACCTGAATTTTTACGGGATCGTTTTGACGATACCGTACGACGCATGACGGTGATCTTATTTATGGTAGGGTATTGTTTTATAACGATCCCTTCTGTTTTGTACTCAGGATCAATAGCCGTACTTAGACTTTTTGATGTACCCACCTTATTAAATATGAGCTACCAATCAAGCCTAATTGTGACCATTATTACAGTGGGCTCAGTTGGGGCTATTTATGCTGTATTTGGTGGTTTAAAGGCGGTTGCGGTATCAGATACTATTAATGGTGTTGGGTTACTTATCATTGGTATTTTAGTGCCAACACTGGGCTTAATTGCATTGGGTGATGGTAGTTTTTCAGAAGGGTTAAGCACCCTAGTAAACACCGACACAGAAAAGCTCAATGCTATTGGTAGTAGCGATGATCCCGTGCCATTTGGCACTATTTTTACAGGGATGATCTTAGCTAATTTGTTTTATTGGGGCACTAATCAGTATGTGATCCAGCGTACGCTGGGCGCTAAAAACTTAGTAGAAGGGCAAAAAGGGGTGTTGTTTTCAGGGTACTTTAAAGTGTTAGTACCGTTTATGATGATGATCCCAGGCGTTATTGCTTACCATCTTTATAAACACGAAAGCCTACCCACTATCGATTTAGCTTACCCACATTTAGTGAAAGAAGTGCTTCCACAGTATTTATCTGGGTTCTTTTTGGCCGTATTGCTAGGTGCTGTATTTAGCTCATTTAATTCACTGCTCAATAGCGCGGCAACCTTATTTTGCTTAGACGTTTATAAGCCAATGAAAAAAAATAAGGTAACAGACAGCCAACTTATAAAAGTAGCCAAAATTACTAGTATTGTTATTGCCATATTGTCGTTTATAACTGCGCCATTATTGATGTTTGCGCCTGAAGGTTTATGGCACATAATTCGTGTGTTTACAGGCTTTTACAACATTCCGGTCATCACAATTGTATTGGTAGGTTTGTTTACTCGAAAAGTGCCTGCACTGGGCGCTAAAGTCGCGATTATATTCCATATTATTGCCTACACCTTGCTTAAATTTGTATGGGATGTAGACATTAACTTTATTCATATTTACGCCATTTTGTTCTTAATTGAATTGGCGATAATGCTGGGTATTGGTTACTACAAACCACTTAAAACACCATGGCAATTTACACGCAAAGCTGAGGTAGACCTTAATCCTTGGAAATACGCATTACCTTGCGCAATTGTATTAGTAAGCTTGATTGTTAGCTTATATATATTATTTTCGCCACTCGGATTGGTTGGTGGAACCAGTGTGTACTTTGTACCAAGTTTAGCTGCTGTATGGTCTACAGCCTTAGTGCTTAGCTGGTGGAGTGTACGTCGTTGGCAGGTTAGTTACGAAAATAGCTTAGCGCGTATTGGTGCTAAAAACGCCGCATAACCTGCGGCTATATTCTGTATACCAAACTTAAATCACATTTAATTCACATAATGTTTGCATTAGTAAGATAGTTTGTTTAAATTTAAAGCTCTTATATAAGATATAAGAGCTTTAAGGGAAGTACCACACACTGACACCGCTTTATTAGCAACACACACAATTGCTAGCGCGGTACCACACAGCACACACGCACAATATGGAGAATGACATGAGAGCTAAAAAGTCCGTCTTAAGCTTGGCAGTCACGTTAGCAATGACAACCGGTTTAGCGCTTAGCGCGCAGGTACATGCGCAGCAAGAGCAAACCGAACAAGAACAACAAAAAACAGAAACAGCTAAAAACGATACGTTTGAAAAAATAGTCGTTACTTCACAAAAAAGAACGCAAAGTTTAAACGAAGTACCTGTTGCGGTATCGGTACTTAATAGCGATCAAATTAATTCAGCTTTTGCTAATAACATGGAAGGCTTACAGTCACTTGTCCCTTCAGTTAGCTTTAGAAAAGGCACCACAACCCGTAACTCAGCGCTAACAGTGCGCGGTATTGGTACTATTTCATTTAGTATTGCTGCCGAGCCAAGTGTAGCAACTGTTGTTGATGGCGTGGTGCTTGGCCGCTCGGGTCAAGCATTTGCCGATTTATACGACGTAGACCGCATTGAAGTATTACGCGGGCCACAAGGTACATTGTTTGGTAAAAACGCCTCAGCAGGTGTGGTAAACATAACAACAAAAGATCCCTCGTACGACACAACAGGCAGCGTAGAAACCTCGTTTTATCAAGATAACGAATACCGTTTTAAAGGCGTTATAAGCGGCGGTTTAACCGACGACCTAGCGGCAAGCCTAACGGTATTTAAAGGTAAATTTGACGGTTACATTGATAACGTTTACAACAACGAAAAAGTAAACGGTTACGACCGTGAAGGTGCACGTGCTGTATTTAAATACGAGCCAGAGGATGACTTAAGCGTAAAATTTATTGCTGAATTTTATAACGCTGACGATGATTGTTGTGCCGACTTAGAAGCACTACCAAGTGGCCGTAATCCAGATTCAAAATCAGTACCAAATAGTAACGGTATTGTTGATGGCGTAGCCGATATTGATTTAGACCAACGCAGCGTTGATCACGATTACGAGTCGCGCACAATTGACGAACATAGCGCGTTTTCGGTACAGGTTGATAAAACAATTGGCGACTATACATATACTTCAATTACAGCGCAGCGTTCGTGGGATAACACAGAGTACCGTGAAGGCGACTTTACCTCTATTGCTGGCGACAGCAGCGAGCCGGTATTTGACGCGCCGTTTCAATTACACGATTTAGGTGCACAGCAATGGGATCAGTTTTCGCAAGAATTTAGAGTTACATCAAACCTAGCTGGGCCATTTAACTATGTTGCTGGCTTATTTTATTGGAACATGGATTCACAACGTAACTTTACTCGCGATGCTAGTTGTCAAAATAATGGTGGCCAGCTTGATAGCGCAATGGCTTTTTACGCGCAAAATAACTTATCGGGCGCTGAACTTGATGCAGCACTTAACGACCTAGATGGTTATACACAAGGTCTAGGTGTTAGCTGCAATGCAAACGATATTGTATCGGCCACTGCTTTTATGAGCACAGAATTTAACAACTGGGCCGCTTTTGCCGACGGTACTTACGATTTATCTGAAGATTTACGCGTATTATTTGGTATTCGTTACACCGACGATGAAGTGTCGTACACGCATCGCCGTGTAAGTAATGATGTATATGGCCGCACCGGTGTAGGCGTGCGCCCAGCAACACTTAATACAGATGATGAAGGTAAAGCCGAAGAAACCAACGTATCGGGTCGTTTAGGTATGCAATACGATTTAGGCGATGGTCAAATGGTATACGGTACTTACTCGCAAGGTTACAAAGGCCCTGGTTTTAATATTTATTATAACTTTAACCCAGACACCGATAGTCGCGAAATAGCACCTGAAGAGTCTGACGCTTATGAAATAGGCTACAAATACGCAAGCCGCGAATTTGTATTTAACATGGCGCTTTTCAGAACCGAAATTGAAGGTTTTCAAGCTAACAACTTTGACTGTTCAGACGGCACTTGTATTACGCGCTTAACCAATGCGGGTGATGTAAGTACGCAAGGTGTTGAAGTTGACTTTATGTGGGCTGCAACAGAGTCGCTAACGCTTACCGGTGGTGTTGCTTACATTAAAGCTGAAATTGACGAGTTTAATTGTCCGGCAGAGGTAGCCGCAGGTTCATGTACTGACCGCTCAGGTTTAGATGTACCATTTTCGCCAGATTTAAAATACTCACTAACGGCTGACTACTTTATTGAAACCGACCATGGCTTTAACGTACATATAAATGGCTCTTACATTTACACCGACGAGCAATACTCAGACCTACCAGACAACGTAGGCGAATTTAACCCAGCCGCTTTGTTACCAGATTACGGTATTTTAAATGCAAGTGTGGGTTTATCGTTTAAAGATGACGCGTTTAGAGTGTCGCTTATTGCTAAAAACTTAACCGATGAAAGCTACGTAACTACCTACAGTGGCGATAACTTCCGTTACCAAATACCACGTGATGCTGAGCGCTACTTTGGAGTATCGTTTAAAGCACGTTTTTAATATTTAAATAATTCTCTTAATAATTTCCCTACAAGCGCAACGTTTTACACGTTGCGCTTTTTTTGTGACTTATCTTTGTAATAGTTTAGTCATTTTACTTTCATTAAAATTACCTTTATCAGTCACATCTGTTTTCTATAGTGCAGCGGTTGATCTTTTTTGTGTTACACATTTCAAAAAAATAACCACTAAACAATGGGAATTACGGATGAAAATTAAAAAAGTCGCTGCGGCAATCGCGCTAACGTTTACGTTTAGCGCAGTGAGCCATGCTGATGTACTACCGCAAAGCCAAACAGACAGCAGCTGGTATAGCGCTGCGCAAACTAAACTAACAACAAAAACAGCACAAGCGCAGGCTACACAAGCCACTAAAGCTAAAAACGTTATTTTATTTGTGGGCGATGGTATGGGTATATCTACTCTTACTGCCGCGCGCATTTTGCAAGGGCAGCGTAATAACCAATCTGGCGAAGAAGGTTATTTAAGCTTTGAAGAGTTCCCATACTCTGCACAAGTTAAAACGTATAACGTAGATGCTCAAACGCCCGATTCAGCAGGCACGATGACGGCTATTATTTCGGGTGTAAAAACCGATGTGGGCGTTATTGGTGTAGATGAAGATATTGAGCGCGGCGTGTGTTCAACAGTAGCAGGTAATGAGCTAATTACCGCGACCGAATTAGCTGAAATTAAAGGGCTATCTACCGGTATTATTTCTACAGCACGTATTACTCATGCAACTCCTGCTGCAACGTATGCTAAATCGGCTGACCGTAACTGGGAAGACGTATCAGATATGCCAGAAGATGCCGTAACGGGTGGCTGTGAAGACATTGCATCGCAACTGGTTAACTTTGAAAAAAACCTAGAAGCACGATTTGTAGGGACCGACGTAGACGGTCTTGATTTTGTAATGGGTGGCGGTCGTCGTCACTTTTTACCAAAAGATGAAACAGCTAACTCAACAGACGCAGTAAGCGCTATAGAAGGCGACCGTACTGACGAGCGCAACCTAGTAACTGAGTGGCAAACACAATACCCAGATGCTACGTACGTAATGGATCAAACAGGCTTTGATTCAATTGCAGATGACGCAACTAAAGTATTTGGTTTATTTAACGAATCCCACATGCAGTACGAAGCTGACCGCGCAAACGATGTAGCGGGTGAGCCTTCGCTTACCGATATGACTACTAAAGCAATTGAAGTGCTTGGTAAAAACGATAACGGATTTTTCTTAACGGTTGAGTCGGGTCGAATTGACCACGCGCACCATGCGGGTAATGCATACAACGCGCTTAACGACACCATTGAGTTTGCTAAAGCCGTGCAAGCAGCGGTAGATAACACCAATCCAGAAGAAACCCTTATTTTAGTAACTGCCGATCACAGCCATGTATTTACTATTGCAGGCTACCCTAAGCGTGGCAATCCAATTTTAGGTCAAGTAGTTGCAGTAGGCGAAACTACACCAAGCCTAGCTGCCGACGATATGCCGTACACCACAGTAGGTTACGCAAATGGTTTAGGTTTTAGAAATTTGGGCAGTGAGACTGATGCGGATGCAAGTTACACAAGTGCTGCTGTTGCAGGGCGTGTTGAGCTAAATGGCGTTGATACAACAACCCCAGGTTTTCACCAAGAAGCAACTGTACCAATGGGCTCAGAAACACACGCGGGTGAAGATATTTCACTGCATGCAAAAGGTCCAGGTGCTCAGCTAGCACAAGGCGTAATTGAACAAAACGTAGTGTTTCATCTAATTAATCAAGCTCTTGAACTAACTCAGCAATAATGGCGGCTAACATGAACAAATTAACAGTACTTTCTTTAGCAGTAATGGTCGCGCTAGCAGGTTGCTCGAGTGACGATAACAAAAATGAAAATAATATTATTGCAGTAGATAACGCTATTGCAGTGGGCTCTGAGCAGTGCATTAATGGCGGTGTAGAGACTCAAGTAGGCGCAGATACCAATAATAACGACGTGCTAGATAGCGACGAAGTTAACTCAACTAATTTAGTGTGTAATGCACCTGCAACGTCGCTCACAAACGAGCAATTAGCCTCGCTTACTAGTAATGCATGGTTTAGTGAAGCGCAAACAAAATTAGGTGCTGCACAAACAGCAAGTAGCAACATTGTTACTGAATCAGGCAAAGCTAAAAACGTTATTTTATTTGTGGGCGATGGTATGGGTATTTCTACCATAACCGCAGCACGTATTTTAGCGGGTCAGTTAGAGGGCGAAATGGGTGAAGATCACCAGTTAAGCTTTGAAACTATGCCTTTTTCGGGCTTTGTAAAAACATACAACGTAGATGCGCAAACGCCAGATTCGGCAGGCACTATGACCGCAATGGCATCGGGCGTTAAAACCGACGCAGGCGTTATTGGTATTGATGAAGCGGTTGAGCGTGGTAATTGTGCATCAGGCAAAGGGCACGAACTTGTTACCTCGTTAGAGCTTGCTGAAATTGCAGGTAAAGCAACAGGGATTATTTCTACAGCGCGTATTACTCACGCAACACCAGCTGCAACGTATGCTAAATCGGCAGAGCGTAACTGGGAAGATATCTCCGATATGCCAGAAAGTGCTGCAACGTGTGAAGACATTGCATCGCAACTGGTTAACTTTGAAGCCAATCTAGAAGCACGCTTTAGTGGTGTTGATGTAGACGGTATTGACGTAGTAATGGGCGGCGGTCGTCGTCACTTTTTACCAAAAGATGCTGCGTTTAATTCAACCGATGCAGTAAGTGCTGTTGAAGGGGATCGTACAGATAACCGCGACTTAACCGCAGAGTGGAAAACGCAATATCCAAATGGCACGTACGTAATGGATCAAACCGGTTTTGATGCAATAAGTGACGACGCCACTAAAGTGTTTGGCTTATTTAACGAATCCCACATGCAGTACGAAGCTGATCGAGCAAATGATGTAGCAGGCGAGCCTTCGCTTTCACAAATGACTGAAAAAGCAATAAGCGTGCTTGATAACAACGAGCAAGGTTTTTTCTTAACGGTTGAGTCGGGTCGAATTGACCACGCGCATCATGCGGGTAATGCTTATAACGCGTTAAACGACACTATTGAGCTTGCCAAAGCCGTTAAAGTGGCAATGGAAAACACCAACCCAGAAGAAACATTAATAGTTGTAACTGCCGATCACAGCCATGTATTTACCATTGCCGGTTACCCTAAACGCGGTAACCCAATTTTAGGTAAAGTGGTTGCAGTAGGTGCAACTGAGCCAAGCTTAGCTGCCGATGATATGCCTTATACAACGGTTGGTTACACCAATGGTGGTGGCTTTAGAAACTTAGGTAGCGAGACAGATGCCGATGCAGGTTATGCCTTTGCACCTGTTACAGGGCGTGTTGATTTAACAGATGTTGATACAACAACACCGGGTTTTCACCAAGAGTCGTTAGTACCACTTGGCTCAGAAACACATGCCGGTGAAGATGTTGGCGTTTATGCAATGGGCCCAGGTGCACACTTGGTAACAGGCACAAACGAGCAAAGCTTTTTATTCCATGTAATGGACTTTGCAGCTGACTTTGTAAAAACAGCAGACGCAAAACTAGCGCAATAAATACCGGCTAGTTATAAATTTAGTTAAATATATCTAAATAAAAAACCCCGCACACTGCGCGGGGTTTTTGTCATTAAACTGACATTTATAATCGTTATGTTATTGCCATAAACTTGAAATATAAATAAGAGATAGCTAAATGAAAAAAGCGTTATTAATAATTGCCACGCTTGTAAGTACAAGTAGCTTTGCCTCGCAATGTGATATTGATGCCAAGCATTTAAAAGCGGATTATAAAATTACCAACAGCCATAAAGCGCAGCAAAGTAGCGAGTCACTTACCCTTTGGCGAAACAACCAGCAAGTAGCGCACCAAAGTGAAGTAATAACCGAGCTTTGGCAGCACTTAGCCAATAATCAAATACGACCAATACGTTATTTTAATGCCCAGCAACGCGGTATTGAATATCAACCATCTGAGGTACGCGGCGTACAAAACTGGAGTGCTAAAAGTCAGCTGGTGGATAACCACTTAATCGAAAAAATGACCTTAGTAAGCACACAAGGCAAAGGCTGTGATGAAGTGAAAAACTATACACTGAGCGAAAATGGCAACGACTTTAACCTTGCCTTTATTACGCATTCAAAATTAGTTAAAACATTTAGTATTAGTAATAAAAAAAGCCAAACAAGTACATTACTAAGCCTTAATAATGTAAACACTAATGAGCCATTAATTAGTGCTCAATTTGCACAGTGGGATCGCTTTCAAACCACCGATTACGCCGACATTGGCGATAACGAAGGCGACCCATTTTTAGCTAAAATGATAAACCTTGGTTTTATTGAGCACGGCGCAACTGGCTTTTATAACCAGCAGGGCGAGGCTATTCAAGGCGGGCATCACCACTAGGTTTTAGTTGAGTTTTAATGTGGCGTAGGACGAGCTTGCTGTGTTGGGGGTAAATTTATACTTCAGTCAGCAAGCTGTGGTGAGCTATCAACCGGCCTCTAAAATAAAGTGAATTTAAAATACTTCCGCCTAAATAATACTTCGAATAATCGCCTCATCTTATAAATAAGCACCGCCTGCTGCTAATTATTTATAGTTCGCAATAACTTACGCTATTTGATACTAATAGAAGTCCACGCAATAGGGACGCTTGAAAAAGTACTTATTAGCAAAGCTGTTATATTGGAACTTAAATGCGAGTACTTTTAGTTATATGTTTTTTATGGACTAGCTTATTATTTGCCTGCGGCAATGATGAACTAGGCCAATCAGCCTCTTTTGCAAAAATAAATGAAGACTATAGCGTAGGTAACTTTGTTGGCTATGATGTCTACGTACCTGAGATATTTAAAGACTATTATTTAACGTCATTTACAGTAGTGATAAAAGATACTTTATTAGCAGACTTGGATTTTACTGAAGCTAATAGTTATGAAGGTTATTACAAGGTATTTTTTCAAGTTAATCCTGAGAGATTAGATTCATTAAATATAGTACTTGGTTATTCAACAACAAAAGACAAAAAAGGAATTGTAATGTGTGGTGAAAGAATACAGTTAAATTTAAAAGAGTTACTCAGAGCAAATCAACCAGAAATGATCATCGCGCCCCCACCACCACTAAAATAGATCGAATTATTAAATTATTTTTAAACGTCGATCAAAGCGCTTGAAATAGTTTGTTCGGGTTTTGTTTGGTCTTATATTTATATAGCTTAAGTCGTTCGCTATGTTTAAACAAAGTTAGGATTCATTTTTTATGATCAAATCTATCACTGTTACTAAAAAGAATTATACCGACTATGCTGATTTTGCAATAAAAAGGTTGTGTACGCCTCAAGGTAAAAAAGACTCAGGAGTTATAAAAAATGTGATTGTTTGGTTTGTAATAACTGTTGTTTTTATGACTATCTTTCAGGTCGAGTCTATTCGCCTTTCTGACTTTCATTGGCCAAGTGGGTTAATTGTAGCAGTGCCATTTTTAATATTAATTATTGTATTTTTATACAATAATCATAAGTTAAAAGAGCAATCAATCCCCAATGAAAATGGCGTAATGATTGGCAATAAAACAATTGAATTTCAAGCTGATGGCATTCGCGAGACTAATCATCTTGGAAGTTACTTTTATAAATGGCAAGCCGTTGAAGCAATGGAAGAAAATAAAGGCGATTTATATATATTTGTAGACAAGTTATTGGCTTTAATAATCCCAGCTAGCACATTTACAAACGAAGCCGAAAAAGAAGAACTAAAAGCATTTATTAAAGCTCATATTTAGTCATGCGTCATTTTATAAATATTTACACCGTCTTAGTGTTTATTTTAATGCTTATACCTATTTCATCAATGGGAAGTGAAAAACCAGCTAACACTACCGATGAAAAATGGGGCAAGTATCTAGAGCATAGAGCTGCTTGGAATAAAATGCTTAAAGAGCGTTATGAAAATAAGTTAAAGCATACTCCGCCAAAACCGCCTTGGATTAAATTTCCAAATTATCATCCGAGCGATATATTTTGGAGAATGGGTGACGGCGAAAGCTACATAAGTGACTATTTCTCTATCTATTTTCAGTACGCTTCTAAGGCTGAAATAAATGCTTATAAGATTAAATATCCTGAACACTCAGATTGGCGTGGAACATATAAGCGCTTTGAACACTAACTAAAAAGTACAGCTATGCTTTCAGATAACTTATTTGATTGTGGCGCTTATTCACAGTGCTATTAACTCACGCTAATAGCACATATCAGTTTTTAGACGCTACTCAAGATGAGCATCATCAGGCTTTTTAGGTTTACTCGCTACTTCGGTTAAGCCGTCTTCGCAGTCGCCGCTGTCGCAGGTATTTAAATCGCTTTGTGCTTGTTTATCTTGTTGCAGTACTTGCTTTAAATCTTCCATGCGTTGGCGAACTGCTACGCCGTAGCTGGCGTCGTCGCCCCATAATGCAGCAAGTTGCAGTACTGCAGCGCGGTCGTGGTCTCTAAATAGCTTACCAGCACGCTCTGCATCTTGCTTAGTGTTACCTAGTAACTCGAGTGCTTCTACGGCAAGGTTAATAGCTGAGTCGACTGTTTCGCGGTTAAACGCATCTACTTTTAAATTAAGTAACTGATACGCATGGCGGCGGTCGATTGCGCGAGCAACAATTTTAAGTTGCGGGTAGTTTTTATGCGCGAGCTTAATTATCTCAATGGTTTTATCGGGGTTATCAATTGCAATTACTAGCATTTGCGCTGTGTGCGCGCCTGCGGCTTCAAGGAGTTCTTGGCGTGCGGCATCGCCATAAAATACGGTGTTACCAAAACGGCGTAGTAATTCTATTTGGCTAGGGCTGTGATCAAGTACGGTAATTTCGTAGCCTTGCGCGTGCAGTAAACGCCCCATAATTTGACCAAAACGTCCGTAGCCCGCAATAATTACGTGCTTAGCGGTGCTAATTTGCTCTGGCTTATCAAACTCAGGTAAAGCACTGCTGCTGCGTTTTTGTATTTGCTCATAAACCATAAGTAATAACGGCGCTATTAGCATTGATACCGCCACAACTAAGGTAACAAGGCTGGTTTGCTCGGGCGTTAAAATGCTGAGCGTAGTGGTTACGCTTAGCAGTACAAAGGCAAACTCACCCCCTTGGGCAAGGGCTAGGGCAAATAATAATTGCTGTTTGCTGTTAATTTTAAAGGTAACGGCAAGGGCAAATAAAATGCAGGCTTTAACTACAATAAGTAAAACCACTAAGGCAATAACGGTACTAAACTCGTTAAATAGCAGTTCAAAGTTAATTGATGCGCCAACAGTTATAAAAAACAACCCTAAAAGTAAGCCTTTAAAGGGTTCTATATCGGCTTCTAATTCGTGTCTAAATTCGCTCTCGGCAAGTACAACGCCTGCTAAAAAAGTTCCCAATGCAGGCGATAAACCAATACTTTGCATAACCAGTGCAATAGCGACCACTAAAAACAGTGCAAAAATAGTAAATATTTCACGCATGTGCGTTTGGGCAATGTATCTAAATAACGGGGCCGATACATATTTACCGCCGGCAATAATAGCGGCAATAACCGCAACCGATACACATACTTGTTGCCATACAGGCCAGCTTGCAATAATTGAATCGCTGATTTCTTTTGTGTTAGTTTGCGGGGCAAATGCAAGCAGTGGCAATAGGGCTAAAATAGGAATAATTGCGATGTCTTGAAACAGCAATACCGAAAAAGCGTTTTGTCCGGCTTCTTGCTTTAGCCAGCCTTTTTCTTCAAGGCTCTGCAGCACAATAGCAGTAGAGGAGAGCGCCAGCATTAAACCAATGGCGAGTGCGGTTTGCCAATGCATGGCAAAAAACCAATAACAAAATGCAAAAATTGCCGCTGCCGTTAACACAACTTGCAAGCCGCCAAGCCCTAAAATAGAGTGGCGTAATGTCCATAAACGCGAAGGTTGTAGCTCAAGGCCCACTAAAAACAGCATCATTACTACGCCAAATTCAGCGAAGTGCATTACATCGGTTTGATCGCCCACAACACCCAGCGCATAAGGGCCAATGAGTATTCCGGCAATTAAATAACCTAATACTGAGCCAAGTCCGACTCGTTTTGCAATAGGCACAGCTACAATGGCTGCTGCTAAGTAAATTAAAGCAATTTCTAACACGCGTTTATCCTAATAACATCAAGGCTTTTAGAATGGCTTAGCTGCTTATAAAATACAATGGATTATATGGCTCAAAGTTGCTTATTTATCAGTAGTTATAACACTAATGGTTATAACTACTGGGCTAAGAATAGCACTTTATGTTGAAGGGCTTATTTGGGGGACTAAATATTACAAATACTTATAATTGCTGAGCTTGGTTGGCCTGAATCAGAATGGTAAATAGTAATGTTTGAGCTGATTGTATTTTCAACGTTTGTTTCAATTGCTGTTACTTCAAATTCGGCAGATGCAGGTAGGTCGATGTCTAATTCGCTATCGAGGTAAGTACTTCCGCTTTTTTGCAAAGTAAGTGGTTTTGTTTGATCAAAGCTAAATTGAAAGCTATCTGACGCTAAAAGTGTATCTACCATGTTAAAGCGTAGGTTAACTGTGTCGGGGCCTGAAAACTCAGCACACAAAAATACCGAAACCTCAACAGCTTGTAAAACGGGCATGCTATTTTGGCCTATATCCACAGTAAAGTTGCTTTGCGTAATTGCTACAGAGTTGTATTCCCCAGTTGCTAGCCTTTGATCTGCTGTTTTTATCGTTATTTTTTCACCTTGCGCTAAATTAACCTCTTCATCAAAAAAGCCATTTGTATTGGTGCTGTACTGCTGTCCATTAATTGTTAGCTGTGCATTGCTTATAGCCGCTTTTTGCACATTAGTGAGTTGTCCTTTAATACGACCGGTAAGTAGGGCAGAGTTAGTTACTGTAATTGAGAATTGCACACTTTTTGAAAATCCATCAGCATCAGTTGCTATAACGGTTAGCGTGTAACTACCTGTCATATCGGCGATAAATTCGGTAATACTTTGGTTTATATTGCTTAAGCTGGTGCTCGAGCCTGAAGGCGCTGATAGCGTCCAAGCGTAATCGAGAGAGGTTCCTTCTGGGTCGTAACTTTGGCTTACATCAAATTTAACTGCATTGCCCACTACATCGTAGCGTGATTGCTCCCCCGTGAAGCTAATTACTGGCAATGCGTTTTGTATTACATCAATTGTTAGGGTTTTTGTGTCAGAGAACTGCACGCCATCGTTAGTGCGTAACGAAATAACCACTTGTCCCCCTACTGATGCACTAAACGTTGGTTTTGATATTGTATTACTGCTAAGCGTTGCTTGGCTTTGCGACGAAATGATTTCCCATTGGTAGCTTAGTGGCTGGCCCTCTGGATCGTAACTAGTTGAGGCATCAAGTAAAACCTGTTCATCAACCGTTATGGAGGTTTCATAAGTTACCAAAGTAATAGGCTTTTTATTGCTACTGGCGTGCAGTACTGAGGTTGCTTGGTTTGAGCTTAATTGCCCATCAGACACTGTAAGCACTACAACGTAGTCGCCTTCTTTATCGGCAACAATAGAGGGCGTTGCAGATGTGTTGTTAGTGAGTTGCGATGCACTATTTACAGGCTTGGCTTGTAACTGCCAGTTATAACTCAGCGTATCTCCGTCTGGGTCGCTACATTGTTGGCACTGCAAAGTGGTTGATTCGTTTAACGTAATATCACGTTCGGATTCAAGTGTTGCAACGGGGACTTTATTACTTGTGGTAACAGTTAAAGTAACTGATGCGGTATCACTTTCGCTTTGTTGATCGGTAACGGTGAGTGAAAGCGAGTAATCTCCAGCTGTTGACGCTGAAAATCCAGCGGTATGATTTTGTATGTTTGAAAGAGCCGGCGTGCTGCCCTCGGGTTTTGATGTAATTGCCCACGCATAACTAAGCGTATCGTTTTTATCGGGATCAGTACTTTGGTTACCATAAAGCGTAACAACTTCATTTGGGGCAATTGTTTTATTTTCTACGTTAATAACCGCTTGTGGCGATGAGTTAGAATTAAGCGATTCACTTTTTATGAGTACAACAGTGCTTGCCGTATCACCTTGTGAATTAGTAACGGTAAGCTCAACCTTAAACTCGCCTATTTCGTCTGCAACAAACTGGCTTTTAACTTGAGTCGCATTTTCAAGCGTTGCATTACTTGCTACGGGCTTGGTAATAAATTGCCATTTGTATTGATTAATGGCGCCGCTGGTTGTGCTACTTTGCGCGCCATTTAAAAGCACAACATCCCCTTGCTTAACGGTTTGTGTGCTACCTGCGTTAGCAATTAGTTGGGTATTTGCAGTAACGGTGAGTTGTTTTTGTGCAGGTGTGCTTGAAAGCTTGCCGTCACTCACGGTTAATACTAATTGGTACTCTTGTGCTTCAGATACTGAAAACTCAACGGTACTTTCATTATTAACCGTAATCGGTATTTCTACTTGTTCGTTTTTGCTGGTTAATTGCCATTGATAGGTGAGTGCATCGCCATCGGGGTCACTACTTTGTGCTGCGCTAAAAACGAGGGTGGTATTTACTTTAAATCCCGATTGCTCGGTAGTAATAACCGCAATAGGCTTTGTGTTAGTGCTGAGCGGTTTAGTTACTGTTTTGGAGTCTGAACCTCCAGAGCCACAAGCTACGAGGGTGAATAAAGCAGTAATTAAAATTAATAACTTCCATTTCATAATATTAATATCCTTTTAAAAAGTTGAATATTAATATGTACCCAAATTAGCTATAAAGCAAAAAAATAAATCAAATAAGTACTTTTGCATTATTTTAGGAAATAGTTAACGCGAAACAGTGCTGCTTTTAAATAACTTATACTTTGAGAGGAGTGCTTTATGCCCAGATTGATAGGGCATAAAGTATATTAAATGGCAGTTGAATAACGCTTAAATAAAGTTAGTCAGCTACTTTTACTGAACCGCTAATATTATCGATACTTACATCGCCCGAGCCCGACTCAGTAATAGTCAGCCCCTTTGCATGGTTAACGCGAATATCACCCGAACCGTCTTCAATTGTTACGCTTGAACCAATATGCTCAATAAGCAGGTCACCAGAGTTATCATCAACATTAACTGCACCGCTTATATGGCTTATCACTAAATCACCCGATCCATCTTCAACGTTTAGCAAACCGGTTATGTTGCTCACATGCATTTCGCCAGAACCATCGTCAATAGTTGCATTACCGCTTACGTTGTTTATATGAATACTGCCAGAGCCGTCGGTTAATTCTAAATTACCTGCGATGTTTTCAAGGTTTACTTCACCAGATCCATCGTCAACAGTTAGGTTTTTAGCCCCACTTATCGTTAAATTCCCCGAGCCGTCTTTAACATCAATATTGCTTTGCATAGCACTTATTAAAATATCGCCAGAGCCATCATCAATATCTAAATTTAGATTACTTGGCACAGTAACCACTAAATTAATACTTGGAGATTGACCACTGTAAAAGCTAATACCATTACGGCTTTTATTTTGGGCAACAAGCTTTGCTTGTTTACCGTCTTGCTCCAGCGTTAGCTCGTATTCGTCTTCAATGTCGGCTGTGTAAATAGTGGCATCAACACTAATGCTGGTGGCCGTTTTTGAGCCTTTTATTTCAAGGCTACCTGCACCGCTTAATACATTTAAATATTCAAGATTATTGCTTGGCAGTGATAGCTGTTGAGTTTGCTTTACTGAGGCAACGCTTGGCGATATGTGAAATACACAGCCACTTAATAATAAAATGCCGCCAATAAGTGAAAGTGGTTTTGTAATGTTAGATACAGTTGATGAGCTCATGTTTAGTCCTTTGTATTTTTGTTTGTATTTATATAAACAATATAGAGCAAAAATGAGGCCGAAATGTAAGCTGTTGTTTTATATAGGGTGGTGGTTTTTTATGAAAGTTGAAATACTAATAAGTGGTTAAAATAACTAATTATTAATATAAAAGGATGCGTGATGCATCCTTTTATAATTGCTCTGCTTTTATTAGTAAACTAATTAAAAGCTGTAAGTAATATTACCGTATAAGAAACGTCCGTCTAATCCGTAAGGTGCATACGGTGTGTACGGGAATATTTGACCAAAGTCAGAGTAACCAATGTTATCCACGGTGGCTTGTGGGTACTGATCGAACAAGTTGTTTGCACCAACGGCAAATTTCCAATATTCGTCTGGACGGTATGCCACTTCTAGGTCGGTGATCCATTTAGGGTCTAAGTATTCATCGCGATCAGCTGTAGTTGATATGTCAGCGACTTCACCATAACGTGTGGCACGAAGCGTTGTTTGCCATTCGTTAAAGTTCCACACTGCTGATAGGTTCCATTTGCTATCTGGCGTGCCTTCTTCAAAGCGACCTACTTCACGACGCGCAAACACTACGTAGTCGTCACCTAGTGAGTTAAGTTCGCTTGGGTTGTCGTTTACGTGTGTTACTTCGGTGTCGTTAAAGTTAGCTGCTACGTTTAGGCGTAAATCACCTAAGTTGTCTAAATCTAGGTTATAAGTGGCAACTATATCTACACCTTGCGTGCGTGAATCGATAGCGTTGGTAAAGTAACGTACGCTTTCGGTATTTAGCTCACCGGCATTTTGTAGTATTTCTACTACGGCATCGCCCTCTAAGTTTTCAGACAATACAATACGGTCATCAATATCAATACGGTACGCATCAACGGTTAAGCTAAAGCTGCCTTGCGTGTACATAAAGCCCGCAGTAACGTTTACTGACTCTTCAGCATCTAACGGCTGAGCACCGAGTGCTTGCGCTGCGGCTGAATCGGTTGGGAATAAACCAACTTCAAATGGTTGGTTGTTTTCAAGTACTGTTGATATTTGGCGGTACGAGCTTTGCGCTAAAGATGGCGCACGGAAACCTGTGCTAATTGCTCCGCGCAGTGATAGGTTTTCAGTAATGCTGTAACGCGAGGCAAGTTTAGAGGTAAACGTGTCGCCAAAGTCGCTGTAATCTTCATAACGACCCGCTAAAACGACGTTCCATTTTTCTGTTAAGTAGGTATCAAACTCAACAAATAAAGCGATGTTATGACGGCTTTCGTCAGTCGCACTTTCTGGTCCAAAACCAGCAAGTACTTGCGCGCCACCGGCTGCAATTGGGTTGCCGTTGCTATCAAGTGCGGTGATGTAAGACGCTTCTTCGCCTTCTTCTATTTTGTAGCTTTCGTGGCGGTATTCAGTACCTACGGTAAAAAATACGTCATCAGGTAAGCCTAAATCGAGTGTGGTGTTGGTCGTTGCGTTTACTAAAAACTGATCGTAAACCAGTGCACCGTTATCAAATTCAGTTGGGCTGTCGGCACCTAGTGATGTGTTAATACTATTTACAACACCAAAACCAAAGTCGTTGCGGCCGTAGTTGGTACTTACATCCCATGTCCAGTCGTTAATTTCGCCTTTTAAGCCCAGTGCAAATGAGTAGTCTTGTACGTCTGTTTCAATCTGCGGCAAAAATCCATCTGGGTACACTTCTAAAACGTTACGGCTGTCTTTTGCACGGCGGTAAAAACCACCTGAATTACCTTCACGCTTTGAGTAGCTACCAAATGAATAAAGGTTTAAGCCGTTATCTAAATCGTAACCCATGTTGTAAAACAACGCGTAATCTTCAAGGTCTGCTTTACCAAAACGGTGGTTGTAACGATCGATAGTAAATTCGCGTGGGTCTAGGGTGCCATCATCAAGACGGCTGTATTGTTCGCGTGGGTCAAAGCCTGAGCGTTGCGTTGAGTCGTTATCGCGGTATTCAATTGATACATTTACAAAGCCGTTATCAGATAACGCAAAACCAGAGTTTGCACTAACTGTGCGTGTTGCACCGTCGTTTACTTCTCTGTCGCCACCGGTATTAAACGCTAAGTCGCCGTTAGCATCTGCATAGGTGCTTTCTAGCTGAGGTACGCCAGCCATTTGAGTATCGTATTTACCGTACGTTACGCTAACGCTGCCGCCTTCTGAGGCATCTTTAAGTACAATGTTAATTACCCCAGCAATTGCATCAGAACCGTACTGTGCGGCTGCGCCATCACGTAGTACTTCAACACGTTTAATTGCAGAGGTTGGGATCATGTTCAAATCAACAGCGGTAGAGCCTCGGCCAACAACACCCGCTAAGTTTAATAGCGCACCGGCATGGCGGCGCTTACCGTTTATAAGTACTAATGTGTGATCGGGTGCTAATCCACGTAAAACAGCTGGTTTTGCATGGTCAGTACCATCACCCATAGTGGCACTTGGGTAGTTAAAGCTAGGTACTTGGTTTGCTAGTATTTGGCTTATTTCTAGCTGACCCGTACTTTGCATATCACCGCTGGTAATAATATCTACAGGTACTGAGCTTTCGGCAATACTGCGTAAGCTACGGCGAGTACCTGTTACTGAAATCACTTCAATGCTTTTTTCGGCTTGAACATCTTGTTCTGCAGCAAATACAGAAGAATAGGGTGCACTAAGTGCAGAAGAAACGGCCAGGCTAAGTGCTACTTTTTTGGCTGATAATGGCTTTAACATGATGTTGATTCCCTTGAGGGCTGCTGACTATTGATTTTAAAAAGGAGCGCATCATATAGAAGCGACTACCCTAGTGCAAAGATAAAAACTATCTAAGATATTCTAAGTTGTTAACAAGTAAGGTCACTGTCTACGCGTGATATAGGCGTTTGGATCGTTGTAGTTGCAATCTTGTGTCGAATGGTTGCGAATTCAAGGGGATTTTAGATAAAAGTTAGTAAGACGTAAAAAGGCCAAGCAAATGCTTGGCCTTTCAATTTTTTAAATTTAGTAATTTAAATTATTCAGGGGCAACTTCAAGCGTTGTAAATAATGCATAACGTCCTGCATCTACGCCTTCTTCATTTACGGTAACCTTGTTAGAGGTTTCGATTAGGTATAGGCCTGGCTCTTTCCACGTAATTGTAAACATACCGTCTTTATCGGTCGTTACTTTTACTTCGCCACGCTCGTTACGGTAGCGTGTGTCGCCTTTTAAAATACTTACTTCAACGCCTTCACCAGCAGATTTACCATCTTGTAGTAACTGAAAACGTGCTTGTTCACCTACAAATAAATCGTTTGGATGCGTTGGACCGCTAAGCTCTAAGCCTAAACCTAGCTGTGCAGGTTTTGAGGTGCCATTTCGGCTTACAAATGTATCTACTGTTGAAACAACCTTTGTTGTCGTTACATCTTTTGCATTGCTAGGTAACTCGGCTTCTGTTTTTTTACCAAATACGCGCTTGCGCTTACCTTCTTCGTTTTTATAGAAGGTCATGTACATTGGCTTTTGGGTCATTGCAATGTGGTAAGTGCCTTGCTCTGTTAAGCTTACCGCAGCTGAGCTTTTACGCTTTAAGTAATAAGCACGAATGGTTTCAGATACTGGCTCACCATTAGGTGCAAGTGCCATTAATAATGTGTCGTCGTACTCGGCGCCTTTTTCTTTAGGTTTAAAGGCTTTGTCTGGTGCAAACATTTCGTTAGAGATACTAGCGTCAATCATTACGTAATGCGCTTTATCGCCTGATAAAGATGTATGCGAAGGTAGTAACCAACGTCCGTGTGCACTTGCTGAAGTTGACACTAAAGCAGATAAGCTCAATGCGCCGATTAATGCCGTTTTTAATAAATTAATTTTCATTGTATTTCCTTAAATTCAAATGATTAAGTAGCAGCTACTTAGTGCTTACAGTGACGAAGCTTTTAGAAAACTCGTTTTTACCATCAATTGTTAGTTTGCCTGATTTAGTTAAATCGAGCTCAACGCGGGTGTAGTCTCTGCCGCCTTCTTCGCGTACAACTTCAATATTTAGTAAGTATTTACCTGGTTTTACTGGGTTACCGTCTAAATCATTACCTTGCCAATTTATGGTGTAAGTACCTGCGCGTTTTGTTGCGCCGCTAATGCCGTCAAAGTTGGCATCGCTTTTACCAGCTTTACGCCACCATTGGCGTAAGTCTTTAAACCATTCTGCTTTTTGCACCCAAAGTGCAAGCGTTGTAACGTGTTTGCGCTCTGGTGTTTCAAGCCAAACTGCAACGTATGGGCGGTGATACGGTTGTACTTCTAAGTCAGGAAGCGTTAATTCAACCTCTAGCTGTGGTGTTTGCGCATGCGCCGTTGTTTGAAAAAACGCAGCTACGAGCAGTAATGCGGCGCTTATAAATAATTTAAATTTAACCATTAAGACACTCCTTTTATTTGTGGAACCCAACATAAATAAATAACCAGTGGAGTTACCACTCCGAGTACGGTTATCCATATTCCTGCTAAGCGTTTTTTTCTATTTTGAAACAAAATAATCATGCCGGTGATGGCAAATAAAATCATTAGTACGGCAGATATATCAATTACCCAACTCCATACTTCACCGCTGTGGCGGCCTTTATGTAAGTCGCCAATAAGGCTTAAAAAGCCACCTGTTTGGTAATCAAGATTTAGCTCGCCAGTTGTAAAATCAAGCTCTGCGTAGGCAAACCCAGCAGGCAGTGGGTAGTCGAGCATGACAAGCGCGTCTTCTTTTTCCCACTCAATGCTTTTTACTTTTGTAAGTGCATATTGCTCGGCTAGGTAAGCTTCTATTTCAGGGTAAAGCGTTGGCAGCGTATTTAGCTGCTCATTCGCTTTGGTAACTAGCTCTGCTGGAATTACCGCCGTTACTTGGCCATTATTTTTATCGTTTTTAAGCCAATCAATATGGTTGAGCACAATGCCGCTAACGCAAAATAAGATAAGCAAAAAAAACAAAGCTGTAGAAATATAAATATGTAGAGCACGGCTTGTGCTATACAAAGCCCGCTTGTTAATAAACGACATAAAAACAGTAAATAAATTAAATTTACAACATGATAATGATTTGCATTAGCCATTACAAATTTACTTACTTATCTTTACATAAAAACTTTAAAACAAAGGCGGTAAGCAGGTAAAAAATGAATATTTAACGCTTAGGAGGGCTGGAAGGTCTTAAAATAAGGTAAATCATTACCAATACTTCTATTACTGCAACGAGATAAATAACCCAAATAGGGGCGGCTGAATACAGTAAAAATGTAAATCCAATTAACATGCCAATGGCGGCGTAGCATTTGGCTTTTACAGGCACTACTTTATGGGCTTGCCATTGCTGCAAAGTTACACCGTAACGAGGGTGGTTTAACAGCCATTGTTCAAGCGCGGGTGATGAGCGAGTAAAGCAGGTGAGCGCTAAAATAAAAAATATAGTGGTAGGCATGACCGGCAGCACAATGCCAATAATACCCAAGGCTACAAGTATTAAGCCAAGTGCTTTAAACCATAAGTTTTTATAACAAATAAACACTGCTTTTATATTCACTTAGGCTCTTTTTAGTAATGGCTGATACTTTCGATTGTAGGCCAAATAGTTATAAAATCGAAGTGTAAAAACATAAAAAAGGGCAAACTAAGTTTGCCCTTTTAAATTTATAAAATAGGTTTTACTTATCTAGAAGTAGTAACCTACGTTGATGTTAAAGCGACGCTCTGTATCGCCATCACCAATAATTGTTCCGCCAATAAATGGCTGGTTACGTGCTTGAATAAAGTCAAAGTACGTAAATAACGGGCCTGCTGATACGCTCATACCTGTTACGTTCATCCATGTATCTGCACTGTCGTCAGATTTGTCATAAATGATCCCGTAATCGTTGTAAAACTGTACGCCTGTTATAGGGCCTAAATCAACCGATAGGTCGTAAGCTACGTTAAAGTTAGTCATGGTAGCTTCGCTTGATACGGTGTCGTAGTAGTCAAACGCACCTACAACAAAGCGGTTGCTGTTGTCGTCTAGGTCGTAGTCGTACTCACCGTGCTGAAATTGAATATTCCAGTTATTTATTTGGCTGTTTACGTGGAACGCCCATGCGCCGTAGTTACCTGCACGGTCGTTACCATCATGTAAGCCACCGCTTAATAGTGATACACCCACATCGGTTTTAGCGTTTTCGCCATGCTCAATTTGGTACACTGTACGAGCTGCAAATGTGTTGTATTCACCAAGGCGAGAGCCAGGTGCATCGTATGTGCCTTCGGTTGTTGCACGGCTACCAACTATATCAAAAGAGTAACGCTCGTTAACTTCAGAGCTGCCATCAACGCCGCCTACTTCATCATTTTTGAAAAAGCCTAGGTCTAGTTTCCAGTTATCTTTTAGTTTACGGTTTACTGTTACACCCAAGTCAAAGTCGTCTTCTAGGCCAACATAGTAGTTAGTGCTAAAAAAGTAGCTGTGTGAGTTGTATGGGCCATTACCAAAAGGGACAGGTGCAATACCAGCTTGTGCTTCCCAGCCATCAGTAAATTCGTAACCTAAGTATGCATACTTAACAATGGTCATGTAATCGTAAAAGCGAAAATCACCATTAACAGAAATATCGTTTATTTCGCCAGATAAGTTAATGCGAAATACTTCGAAATCTAAGTCGCCGCTACGATCTTGAGTGTCTTCATCGTATGAATTAGTGCTGTAATTAAAACGCACTGCGCCACCAATTTTAACGCCTTCGTCTTTTTTCTCAGATTCGGCGGCAGCAACAACAACTTCTTTGTTATCAGCTTTTTTACTAATTTTTGCAACTTCTTGCTTGTGTAGCTCATTAATTTTTTGCTGTTTTGTTTTTTCATCAGCTAACTTATTTTCAAGCAGTTGCATTTGTTGCTTTAACTGCTTAAGTTGGCTTTGTAACGTGTCTAGATCATCAGACGCATAAGAAGTACTTGTAACACCACCTAGAACTAGTGCTAGTGTTAATTTTGAGAGTTTAGTCATAATTGCCGCTCAGATTTTGATTAAAAAATAAAAAATTCAAGACGTAAAAAAACGCCTTACGTTTAGGGTAAGTACAAAAACTATGTATTTTTTTTATTATTTATTCTTTAGGAGCTTGAGTAAGCGCACCAACTTCTAGAAGGGGCGATGCATCTAATTTATCTGCATCCATCATTGCGGCTACACGCTGCATTGATGAGAGTAAAAGGCTCTGTTCCCATTCAGCAAGTGCAGAAAACTTTTCAATAAAGTGTTCTTGCAATGGCTGAGGTGCTTTATCAAGTAACTCTTTTCCTTTATCGGTGAGGTATAAGCTCACTCTGCGTTTATCCATTTGACTGCGTACGCGTGTTACTAAGTTTCTGCTTTCTATTCTGTCGAGAATATTGGTGACCGTTGCTGGGCTTAAATTTACATTTTGAGCAATACGGCTCGCCGTTATTCCATCGGTTTTTTGCACTTCTTGCATTATAAGCAATTGTGGGCCAGTTAAACCCGAAGTTTTATTTAGCTGCTTAGAATGTAAGTCAATCGCGCGGATAACTTTACGTAAAGAAATCAATAACTCGTCATATTTTTGCATTTGCTTATCTCGTCGATGGGGCGGTAGTTTGCCGTAATCGCGAAATGTTACACATCAAATAAATTGAATTCAAATAATATATTGTACTTTAGCCCGCTTTTATTGGTTTTTAATAGTTAGAGCAGTAACTAATGTAAAATTATATTGTTTAAATATTGGTAAATTTTCTTAGCACCTTGTGTGCATTAAGTTGCGCACAGTACGTATGTTGTGAATAATTGGCAAGTCTTATTGTATAGACTTTAGTATTATTCATTTACAGCTGTTAGTACAAAGTAATTGTTTGTGAGTTTACTGTATATGTATTAATCGGCAATGAACAAATTCAGCAATCAATATTTAATATCAATAGCGTATACTTTAAGCATGCATTATTGTTTAGATGTAAACATTAAAAATCTTTAGTATCAGTATTATAGGGGGAAGGTATGAAATTATCGCCATCAGTTAGCATTGAGCAAAGCGAATCCGGACTTGAGTTTATTAAAGTAGCTAGTGAAAAGTGCGACGCAAAAATATTTTTGCAAGGTGGGCAAATTACCGAGTTTATCCCTAAAAATAACAAGCCACTTATTTGGGTTTCACAAGAGGAAACCTATCAAGAAGGGGCGAGTATTCGAGGCGGTATTCCTATTTGTTGGCCGTGGTTTGGTACACACGCTAATGATGGGTGGCCTGCCCACGGTTTTGCGCGCACAAGCGTATGGCAAGCCGATGAAGTACACGAATCTGATGAGCAAATTACAGTTAGTTTAAAGCTCCCCATGAAACTTGTTAATACAACGTATTGGCCGCATCAGTGCGCATTAAAAGTTGAGTTTATATTAAGCGATAAATTACAGGTTCGCTTAACGACCACTAACTTAGGAAGTGTGCCATTTAGCTTTACTCAAGCATTGCATACCTATTTTCCAACCTCAGATATTACAAATACCCATGTTGATGGTTTGCAAGGCGCGCAATATATTGAGTTTAGTGAAGGGCCATTTGTACAAAATGATGTTGTAAACTTTAATCGCGAAACCGATATGGTTTATACACAAGCAAATGCAGTACAAACCATTAACACGCCAGAAGGTGTTATTAATGTGAGCCGCGAAAACTCAAGTTCGTGTGTGCTGTGGAATCCATGGATAGAAAAGTCAAAACGCTTATCTAACTTTGCTGACGATGAATATAAAACAATGCTCTGCCTAGAGGCCGCTAATGTACTGACAGATAAAGTAACGCTTGAGCCAAAACAAAGCCACACCTTAATAACCACCATTAGTTGGTAAGCTAGTCATAATTAAAAGCAGAAATAGGGACAAATAGTGTTTAACAATCAACAAATAATGGATTTGCCAAAGCATAGTGATATTAGCTTTAAGCCATTGGCTGATAAAGCCTTATTACATACACAACTTAGCTCGCTTCTGTTTTATGTACCGCTAATTGGAGCGCTTATTGCTGTTTGTTATTTTAATGAAGCTTTTGCTAATAATGCACAAACGTATTTGCTAATTGGTATGCCAATTTTGGTAGCCGTATCTATGGCGTACAACATAATAAGTGTGAGGTTGCGAGGTTTTGCAGTGCGAAATCATGACATTGCTTTTAAAAAAGGCGTTATTTGGCAACAAGTGACGGTATTACCTTTAGCGCGTGTACAGCATATGGAAATACACCAAGGGCCAATAGAGCGAAAACTTAGTCTTGCGAGCATTAAATTATTTAGCGCTGGCGGTGTAAGTGCGGATTTACAAATTAGCGGGCTAACCCATGATGATTGTAAAAACATGCGCCAATTTGTACAAAACTACCGCCAAGACGACGCAACTACTCAGGCAGCTTTAGTCGATGAGTAATACAACTATCGAAGATAAAGCCAGCCCTATTTACTGGCAAAAAGTATCGCCCTGGGCACTTTTATACTTTGTTGTGCACTTTAGTGTGCGCTTTGTAAAAGATGGCCTTTTAAACTTACTGCCCATGCTAGTCGTATTTGTTACTCAAGTAGAAAATAAGTTGTTTTGGGCGCAGGTTGCAGGCGGTATTGCACTAATTTTGCTACTTGTTTACTCATTTTTATATTATTTAAATTTTAAGTTTAGTATTAGTAGCGACAACGAAATATTGCTTAACAAAGGTGTATTTAAAAAAGAGCGACTTACGCTTAAATTTGGCCGCGTGCAAAACGTTAATATTGCCGAGCCGTTTTATTTTACCCCCGTAAACTTAGTTAATTGTATTTTTGATGCCGCTGGCAGTGTGTCGCAAGGAGTTGTTTTACCAGGTGTCACTAAAGATTATGCACAGCAAATGCGTAAACAAATATTTGATTTTAAAGCGCAGCAACAGCAAGAAGCACCAAATACTGAACAAAGCGAAACAGACACTATCGAAAACAGCCTAAGCATTAGCAATAAAGAAATAGCCAAATTTGGTTTAATGTCGAATATGGCTATTTTAGCAATCGCTGCTTTTGCCCCTTTTATAAACCTAATTGTTGATTTTTTAGAGAAGCAAATTATTGCGAAAGTAGAAGGCTTTTACCAACAAGAGCTTGGTATGCTGGCCAGCGCTGCTACTTTTGCGATGATCACCTTAATTGGTTTGTTAGTTTTGGTGGCTGTAATGCTATCGGTGACTATGTCGCTTATCCGTTTTTATAATTTTGAGCTTTATTTTAAAGGTCAAAAGTTTAAACGCATTGCTGGCTTGTTAGAGCGCCATCAGCTTTCAATGAGCATGGACAAGGTGCAATCTATTGTTATTAAACAAAACCTAATGGGGCGATTACTAAAGCGATTTACCGTTGAGTGTTTACAAGCAAGTAGCGGCGGAATAGCAGCCGGTGTGGCGGCTAAAAAAAATAAACAAACGTTAGTACTACCTGTATTAAATAGCGAACAAGTTGATAGTGTATGCCAATGGATTTACCCGTGGTTTAATAGTAAAAAACTCGCTTTTAAGCGCGCAGAGCGAGCGCTTTTGTATAAAAATTTAGGCTTTTATTCACTGTTACCCAGTGTATTAGTGTTTGGCTTTTGTTTTATTGCTGATATTAATACTTTGATAAGCCTTGGTGTTTTAGTGGTGTTTTCTGGCTTGGTGACTTTGTCGTATCAGCGTTATGGTTATTACATGCATGAGGATAATGGTCGATTTTACATGGTTGTACGCAAAGGTATGATTGGCGTTCATTACCGTGTTTTTGAGCTTTATAAAGCGCAAAGTGCGCGCAGTATAAGTACGTACCTAATGAGAAAGTCAGGCTTAAAAAGCCTGTATATACAACTTGCTTCAGGCTTTGTATTTATGCCCTACATAAAGCAGCAAGATGCTGACTTTATTATTGATTTTACAATTAAGCAGATTGAGTCAGATACTCGCAGCTGGATGTAAAATACCCTAATAAAACATGTGTAAATACCCATTTTCACATGTTTTATTACATTTTCTTACTGCCCATGAAAGACATTTAATAATACCCTAGATGGTATTAAGGAATTATTTTAGGGACGCTCATGAAAAAAACACTTATCGCATCAGCTTTATTACTAGCAGCACCGATCTTTGCAGCCGATTGGCAAACTATTCATACCGAACATTTCAACATTCACTACAGTGTTGAGCATGCTGATTTTGCTAAATCAACTGCAGCAGAGCTTGAAATAGTACGCACCAAAGTGCTTGAGCAGCAAAACCGAACACTTGATAAAACAGTTGATGTAGTGGTGTTTGATCCCCTAAATGCGGCAAATGGCTTTGCGCTACCTACCTCAAATAATCCTGTAATGGCACTTTTTACAACCCCACCACAATCCGACACCGTTATATCAAACAGCGCTGGCTGGCAGCAGTTACTTGTACTGCATGAATATATTCACTTAGTGCATTTAGCACAGCCTACACGCAATCACTGGCAGCAAAAAGTACGTGGCATATGGGATTTATACGACTTAACTTACAGTGATACACCGCGCTGGGTAGCCGAAGGTTATGCCACATTGATTGAGTCTAAAATGACGGGCCGTGGGCGTTTATTTGATAACTACTCAGAGTCAATACTGCGAGAATTTGCTCAGCAAGGTGCTTTGCCAACCTATGGGCAATTAAATGGCGAGCAGGGCTTTATGGGCGGCTCAATGGCTTACTTAATGGGTAGCCGCTTTTTAAATTGGCTAGAGCAAAACTATTCAGAGCAAACACTCGATAGTGTTTGGACGCGAATGCAAGGCGTAAAAATGCGTGATTTTGATGAGGCATTTAGCGGTGTGTTTGGGCAAAGTGCAGCCAAGCTATATCGCCGATTTATAGCTGAATATACCTATAAAGCAATGCAAATAGAGCAAGGGGAGCCGTTACTTAATAGTGAACTTTGGCTTGAGCTTAACTTATATGCAAGTAACCCAGCACTTTCAAAAGATGGTAGTAAGATTGCGATTGTTGAGCGAGATAAAGAGAGTAATACCAAGCTTATAATTTATAGCACGGATGACAACATAAAGGCGCAAGAAGAGTTTACTAAAGCGCAAAAAGAGCTACTCGAAAACGATGCACAAGACATCCCCGATACAGCGCCAAGTGTGTTTAAGCGCGAACAAAAACAAGTGCTTAATCAAATTAATCGAGCCGGTATTGCAAACCCGCAATGGGTAAATAACACAACGTTGTATTTTAATGCGTACAGCAATGAAGAGTCGGGTATTTATAACAAAGTGTCTGATATATTTAGCTATAACACTGACACTGGATATATCACACAGCTTACCAAACTTGCTGGTATACGACGATTTAGCGTAACCAGTAACGGTGAAACCTTGTATGGCGAGCAAATAAGAGATGGCTACTCTGAATTAGTAAAGGTTGATCTCAATACGCAAACCACCACACCATTATTTACAAAAAGCCTTGAGACAACTTACGATTACCCAATACTCAGTCCTGATGAAACTAAATTAGCTTATTTATCAACGTCATTAAATGAAAACTGGCAATTGTATATACAAGACGTAGGTGGTAATAAGCAGCAATTAGTACCTATGCCAAACGGGTATCAATATTTAAGTCAGCCTAGCTTTAGCCATAATGGCGAGTCACTTTACTTTGTTGCAGGCTTAAATAGCGCTACTGATATTTATAACTACAACATAGAGAGTAAAAAACTCACCAAGTTAACCCAAGGGCAGGAAGCCGTTGCCCACCCGATTGAAATGGCCGATGGCTCGTTACTCTATTTTTCGATAACCGCAGATGGGCCAAATGTAAAAACATTGCCAAAAGCTATAAACAGCACTGTAGTTACTGAATTTTCGGCTAATAAAAAAGCACCGCTGCTCATTGTAAACGAACATACGCTTCCAAAAGCTAAAATATATACGCATCAAACAACGCAGCAAACAAATTACAACGTGCTCGAGCAGCACGCTACTTTTGCACTAGGGACGCAGTATTATTCGGCTTCTACCAGTTTGTTAGATTTAAGCATTAAAAGTAGCGATTTATTAAAACAGCTCGACTTGCAAGCGGGATATAGCACTGATTTACACGATGGAGCACTGCACGGTGGTTATGTGCAGGCAAAATATAATGCGCTTGATGTAAAACTGAAACTTGCACTGTTTGACTATAATTTAAATACATCGCGCCAGTATCAACAAAGGCTAAATGCAGATATGGATGCCCGTGGTGGTTTTGCTGCAATAAGTTACCCTGTTAAATTTGGGCAGCTAAGTTTAACGCCAGAGCTTGCCTACAATTACACTGATTATAAACAAAGCCATAAAAATTGGACGCGTTTAGGCGTTGCCCAAAATTGGCAATATGATCGTCAAGACTTTGTAATAGGCCAAAGCCTTTATGCTAGTTGGTACGATGGCAGTAGTAAAAGTAATAGTTGGCAAGGTTACGATTTAGTCGCCAAAATTTTTGGTAAAGCGTTTGGTATTCCTCTTTATGCAAACTTTTCTCAAAAGCAACGTGATGACAGCAGCCTTGCATTAGGTGGCTTTAGCTCAAATCTTATTAATCAGCATCAAAATAGTGAATATGTACTTTCATCTGAGCTGCCTTTTTATAGCGCAGCTGCAAAGCGCTATCAAGGTTACGGTGGCGGCTTTAGCTTTAAAGAAGGCATGCCGTGGCTTTATTACAAGCAGCATCAACTCGACGGCACCGTATATGCACAAAGTTACGGGATAAAACACCAAGGTGATTTTAGTTTTGGAATGGGGCCTGCTGGTATAAATGACTTAATATTTAATATGGGACTGTCGCGAGTAGAAGGCGACAGTTTTGAGGATGAAATGCGAGCGTGGCTGAGCTTTTATTATTCGCTATAAATATTAATTGGCTAAGTTACTTATCCATCTGCAAGGATAGTAACTTAGCTTGATATACATCGATTTTTTGGTTATCACGTTCTAGTTCGATAGCTTTCTCAAGCAAGGTTTGTGTTTGTTTAATATTACCTTGTTGATAGCGAACTTTTGCGAGTTCCAAGTATAACTCAGCAATGTAAGGCGCTTTAGTAATAGCTTGCTCAAGGTGTGCTTTAGCCTGATGAGCATGGCCAGCTTGTAAGTTGTTTTTAGCGATTACTAGTAATTCATATGGGTCTTTTTCTTTATTAACTAATTGTGACGTGAGCTCTTTAACAAGCTCTTTGTCGCCTAATTTTTTAGCTAAAAGCTGATAGTTGCTGATTAAATTAATGCTTATTTCATTATTACTAAGTGCTGTTTGATAGATATTTTTAGCGCTTTGTAAATCACCTGCCCGACGATGCAAAACGCCCGCTATATTAAATAATTCAGGATCATTGGGAGTGTATTTGTTTGCTTGTAAAATAAGTGAGTAAGCAATATCCAGCTGTTTGTCTGCTAGCGCTGTTGCGGCTAAATTACTGTAAAACTTAGAAACTAAATCGTTATAATCTGCACTGCTTGAATAAAAGCTGCGACGGGTAGGAAAGTAGTCGATTAAGGTGCCCGCTCTGAAAAATTCAACAATATTATCATCTTTTTTCTCTACTTTTGGGGCGTATACTCTTGTTCTAAAGTGGCTTGCTACATAAACAACATTATTTTCTTTTGCGTATACAGGCTGACTTGTTACTTCTTGAAAGCTCGTTTCTAATCCGAGAGCTTGTGCATAGCTTTGTGTTAAAACAGCTAAGCTAATGCAGTTGCCTTGCGAAAGTTTTAAGGCTTGGGCTGAAGTAAGTGTATCGCCGTGGTATTTAAAGTTAGCTAAGTTGCTTTCGAGGTAGTTGTAAATAATGCGGTCATGACGGATTTCAGACTGTTTTTGTTTTTCGGCATAGGCTAAAAATTTTTCTTTTTCAGCATTTGGCAGCTCGAAAATACTGTACTCAGAAGGAGTGTCGAGTTTATTAAACAAAGAATGGTTTAATAGTTGTTCAAGCTCTATTTGTTGTTCTACTTGGTGAACCTTGGTTGTGTTACATCCAACTAAATATAAAAAAGTAATACAGACTGCTATTTTATAAAACATCATAAACCCACTCCATTGTTAAATTTTACATTACAATGTGGTGGGTTTTTAATCAAGCACTTGCTGTACTGCGTTTACTTGAGCGATTTTTTTGTGATTGTTTTTTACGTTTACGGCGGGTAAACCACAAGTAAAAACCAGTACCTGCTAGCCACACTGGGCTCAAACCAATTACGCACCACAGTATTTTACTTATTAGCCCTGCAAAGTAGCCAAAATGAAGTTTTCTAAAGCTATCAATTACTTGCCAGCCAACGCCTACTTCGCGAATATCCCAGTTAGTTAAATGTTCGCCTGTATGCTTATCGTAGCTAACCGTATTAGCGTATTCGCTCGCAAGCGGGTTATTTGTATCGACTTCGCCGAATAAGGTGATATTTTCGTCAGGCTCGAGCGGCATAACTAAAAACGTACCATTAAAAGTGGGTATTTGCTTTTTACTGTCATCGAGTATGTGTTGAAACGAAATATCGCTACTGTGCAAGTTTTTGGTTAGTACAAAGTGCTCTTCCTCAGCGTGTTCAATAACTTCGTGATACCACACCGCCCAGTTAAAGTAGCCACCTGTAATAGCTAAAATAATAATGATGGGCGACCCTATCACCCCAGTCATTTTATGAATGTCGCTAAGTACAATTTGCAGTGTTGCACGCCAGCGCACACTAAATAGGCGCTGCCAAAATTTACGATAAATAATAAGTCCTGTAATACCTAATACCAATAAAAACAGAGCAAAAAAGAAGCCTAGTACTGTGCCTGTTTGCCCTGGCAGGTTTTTAAAGTCGTTAAGTAAAAAGGTGTAATGCAGTTCTAAAAACCAATCAGTAAAATAATGGCTGGTACCAACAGGCTCTGACAAAATGTCACCCGTATACTGGTTTAAATGAAACTTATACCATTGCTCTGTCCCGCGTTTAACTAAGTAAACCCGATCAGCAGTATCATCGTTAAATATCTCCCAACTACCTACTACATACTCAGGGTAAGCAAGCTCTGTTTTTGCGATTAATTTGTCGATTGGCATGCGCTCTGGCAGTGCTTTTACAACATAGTGACTGCTTGGCATAAGTAAGCCATCTATTTCACTTTTAAAAACTAATACGCTCCCTGTAATACTAATAACAATCAAGGGAATGAGAGCTATAAGAGCGATCCAACTGTGAATTTTAAAAAGAGTTTTTCTCATAGATAGTTTTATATATTGCAGTTAATGACTTGCGCATGATAACAACTATCATTTTCATTTAATAGCTTGTGAGTAGGTTTTCTATTAAATAGGTAAACCGTGAACTTAATTCTACGGTTTTTGTATACCTAGCTTTCCAGTACCTAAAATAAGAATATCTTATTTAGTTGAGTTAAATTTACGCGGCTCTACAATGCCGCGCTCATAGTAAAAGCCTTTTAAAAACAGATGTTTATTAAATGTTTTTATTTCTGTTTTTAATTAACATTTATATAACGAGCGAGGTTGCTTTGGCGCATTATTTGCCTATATTGTCTTCTTTTATTTTGGTTTTTAGTTTTTTACCATTACTAAACAAAATTCGAAAAAATCGTAGTGTCTCTGGTTTGTCACTATTAATGATGACATTTGGATTAGCACAAAGCCTTTATTTTATAACCTACAATATTTTCTTTGAGCGCTATTATATTGCGTTACCATTTATTGTAACCGGTGCGTTAAGCGGGCTTATTTTATATTTTTTTGCACGTTTCAATGCAGCTAAACGAGAACGTGTACAGCTGGTTACTATGCTAGGTTTTTCGTTACTGCCTTTTTCACTGCTTTTAAATTCAAGCCTTGATACTGCAACGGTATTAAGCGCTTTAACGTATGTTGGTCTTGTGATGAGTTCGGTACGTGTTATGCCGCAAACTTATAAAACATTGCGTACGGGTAATGTGAGTAATTTAAGCGCGCGCTACTTTAGCTTGCAGTTTATTGCTGGTATTTGCGGCTTAGTTGTTGAGCTTACGACAGTTGCTCCAAGCACGGCGCACTTACTTATGTTTATTATGCTATTGCTTACCAATGCTGTGCAATTTGGTTGTATGCAATACTATAGAATGCGACCTGTAATGGCTTAAAGCAAAAATAAAAGTGCTAATTTAGTTTAGGTATGGCAGTTTTAAGCTATTAATCATTACAAAGTTTAAACAATGCAATTAGCTATTCATCAAATTGATGCGTTTACGAATGAGTTATTTAAAGGTAACTATGCGGCAGTGATCCCACTAGAATCGTGGTTAAGTGACGATTTAATGCTAAAGATTGGCGCTGAGAATAACGTATCTGAAACTGCTTTTACCTGCCTGCAAGACGATGGAAGCTTTGTTATTCGCTGGTTTTCGCCGTTGATGGAAATCAACTTTTGTGGTCACGCCACACTTGCGGCTGCCTATGTTTTATGTGAAGAGCATAATATATCGAAAATTCGCTTTGTTGCTGATGCGGTGGGCGAGCTAATCGTTAATAGAAACGCTGATGGCAGCTTTGCAATGACCTTTCCTAAACAAGCACCGATTGAGGTACAAAATGTACCGCAGCAATTGCTTGATGGCTTGTCTATACAACCGATTAAAGTGCTTAAAAATCGCCAAGCTTACTTTGCTATTTATGAAAATGCCGATCAAATACTTGAATTAAAAACTAACTCCGAGCTTTTAAAAGCGCTTTATCCACTAGATGTAGTGGCTACAGCACCTAGTGATGATTACGATTTTATATCTCGTTATTTTTGGCCTGCAAGCGGTGGCGATGAAGATTATGTAACGGGCTCAATTCATACTGGCTTGGCACCTTACTGGGCGCAGCAATTGGATAAAACTACGTTAAGTGCTTATCAGGCTTCAAGCAGAGGCGGGCATTTAATTTGCAAAGTGGATGATACAACCGTCACTTTGACCGGGCATGCTGTAAGGTATTTAAAAGGCACTATTTATATTTAAACTGTGAATTAAGTTATAAAAAAGGCCACGTAAATTGTGGCCTTGGTTTACTCAATTAATAGAGGTTTTATGCTTCTAGCGCTTTTGCAATTAAGCGATCAATATATTTCTTATGCGCTTTAGTTGCTGTATCTGCACCCCAAGCAACACTGGTATCGGCTATTTGAGTTAGCTGATATAACGCTGCTGTTTTAGCTAAGTTATCGTATTTGCTTGCTTTGCCAAGACCAGCAATTGCAATTAACTGGTTAACATACTCAATTTGTAAGTTGTGACTAATAGAGTTTGCGTCTTTGCTTTTCACGAAAATGCTGGCGGTTAAATCTTCCATAAACTGAGTTAGGCTATATTCGTTACCGTACAGAGCTGTGTCAGAAATACGCAGTAATACCGCTGGGTGTAATAACTGTGCAAGTACAGACTTTTGCATTCCTAAAATCATTTGGTGTGCTTTAGGGTCTTCATTTTTGCCATAGTGATTAAAGCCACGACGTTGCAGCTGTAAGTAGCTATAAAGAGGTTGCATGTTTTGTAGTACATCTGGTGCAAATACAAACTTGGCTAGTATATCCATTGCTTGTGTTTGACGCTCAAGCGATACCGGTGTAAATGGTTTATCTGCATTTGTATCACCCACTACAGCGCGCTCAACGTATACGCCACCAATCTGGCGAGAAACAACACCTGCTTGAGCTCGGTACTGACCAAATAAGCTATTAGCAGAGGTAACAAGCTGTTGGTAAGACTCACCTTTAACCGTTGCTTTATCTTTTAGCTCAGTAAATAGTTTATTAATTAGTGCCATACGATCTGCGCCATAGGCAGCAGGGTTTGACGACAAATCACCAATCATTACACGTGGATCGATATGGCGACCTGGTGCGCGCATATCGTCTGCATCGTTACCAAAGGCAAGGGCATGTTCACTTGAACGAGCAAGTATTTTTTCAAGTCGAGCTTGCTCAGCAGCTTCATCTGCAAGCGCTACGCTGTAGCCATAGTTAATTGCCCAATCATCGTAAGGACCAGGTTTTGTTTGAAAAATATCACCTTGCTGCACACCAATTGGGGCAATGTTAGCGGGTGCATAATCCATAACAGAACCGGTTACTATGCCTTGGGTTTTGTTTTTATCGTGTACTTCTTTTTCATCCCACAAAATTGATGATTTCATATTATGGTTAAGACCTAAAGTATGGCCAACTTCGTGAAGTACCAGTTGCGTTAAACCTTGGCGAAGCATTTCTTTATCTTCAATTTTGTCGCCGCTAGCAAGGCCTTTGGCAAGCATTAGATTTTGTTGAATCTCATGCCCAAGAGAGCAATTTAGCTCGCCGGTATTTGTTGTTTCACCGTGGCTCATTGTTCCTTGTGTGAAAAGCGTGTCGTAAATCCAGCGGTTTTTCATAAATACAAACTCAAGCATAATGTCTGAGCCCAGTATTTCGCCTGTTAATGGGTTAGCAAGTGCTGGCCCGTATCCGCCAAATGGAGGCTTAGGTGACGAAGTCCAACGCAGTACGTTGTAATTGATATCGCCCGCATCCCAGTCTGCATCGTCTGGTTGTACTTTTACCTCTAAGGCATTTTTAAAGCCGGCTTTTTCAAAAGAGGTATTCCACGTTAAAACAGCGTCACGAATAGTATCGCGCCATTCAATGGGTGTGGTGTTTTCTATCCACCAAGTAATTGGTTTTACTGGCTCTGAAAGCGCTGCACTTGGGTCTTTCTTTTGTAAGTCCCAGCGTTTTATAACATCTTGATAAGGTGCCCAATCGGTAGATGTCATTTGATCAAATTGATTTGTAAAATAACCAATGCGCGCATCATCCATACGTGGTGCGTAGTTATTGCTAGGTAGAGCGACAAACGAGTGCTGAACTTTTACCGATACGCTACGCGGGTCGCTTACTGCATTTGAGCCACGTACCGTTGGGCTTGGGTTAGTAAATACGTAATCAACAACTACGTCTAAGTTATTAGGATATGGACGCTGTTTAATAATGCGTGATTTTTTATCGTCTAGTTTACCTACTTTAAAGCGCTTTTTAGCGTTTTTATCAGCAGGATTTGGTGTAGGCGATACTTTATGAAGTGCTTCGCTTAAAAATAACTTATTTACATTAAATGCTATTTTACCGTCTTCTTCTTTTTCTATTTTAATGCTCGCAAGTACCGCTTCACTAATATTGGCATCACTTGCTTTTGAAATTGCACTACTTTCGTCAAATTTGTAGCGAGGTGTTTTGCTAATAATATCGATACGGTCAAAGTATTTTCTAAATTCAATTAACTTAGTTTCGCGGTACGAGCCACGATAATGGCCAGCATCTGTAACGCCATCGACAGTGTGCGCAAAATACACAAACGGCGTATTGAGTTGGGATTCGTTAATCACCATAAGGTGCTTACCGGTTTTTTCGTCTTGATAAAGGCTAAATATACCGGCAAATTCGGTTTGTCCTTTGATCATTTCGCTAAGTGTTTTTGACTCTTTTTCGTCTTTTTTATCGGCTGCAAATGCATGGCTGCCAAACGCTAAGCTAAGCGCAAGGGTGATGGTCGTTAATTTCATTTTGAGGCTTTTAATATTTGTTAATTTAATTGGACTGTACGTAAATTAATTTAGTTTCGCACATCTTCGCGATGAAATTTAAGTGTTTAACGCTAATAAACTGATATTAATGAATAAAAGTTTGTAACAAAATATAACGAATGAGGTGAGCTGCATGTGAAGTTATATTCTATAGCCCTAAATAGCAGCGGTTTATATGTATTTGCAACAGTTGCTTACAAATGTCACCTTAATGTTTCATATGGCTCTGGTATTATGGCGTTAATAGAATTTTGGGGATAATAGGATATGCAAACAAATTCACTTAGATGGGTTTTTCCATTTGTAGCGCTCATTGTTGGTGTTGTTGGCTTTATGGGAATCAATGCCATTGCAAAAGATCCAGAGAAAAAAGAAGTAATTGATACTCGTCCAACAGTGCAAGTTGAGCCAGTGACTGCAAACGATCACCAAGTTATTATTAATAGCTACGGTGAAGTAAAGCCTCTTGAAAATACACTGCTCTCGGCGCAGGTGTCGGGCGAGGTGTTAAGTTGGCATCCTAATTTTGTAGCCGGTGGCATAGTTGCTCGCGGTGAAACCTTATTCACTATCGAAAAAGACAACTATGAAGCAGCAGTACTTGTTGCAGAGGCCGAGCTTGCTCGCGCACAAGCGGGTTTGATAGAGGAGCAAGCTCAAGCTCAAGTAGCCGAAGACGAAGCCAAGCGCTTTCCAAGTAAAGCGCGCACAGATTTATTTTTACGTAAACCTCAAGTGCTCAGTGCTCAAGCATCTGTTAAGTCGGCGCAAGCAGCATTAAAGCGCGCGCAACGTGATTTGGATAATTGTGATGTTACAGCCCCTTACGACGCATTGGTGATTAGCCGAAATATAGGTGTTGGACAGTTTGTCACTATGGGTTCGCAAGTTGCTGAACTCAATAATATTGAGACCGCTGAAGTGATTATTCCTATAGCAGGGTTCGATAGCGTTTTTTTGCCAGAGCGTATTAAAGGTATTACCGCAACGATTATTCAAAAAGGCCTAAACAGCTTCACCCGTGAAGGTGTAATTGACCGCGATCTAGGGATTGTTGATAACGCTACGCGTATGAGCAGTTTAGTAGTGCGTATAGAAGACCCATACGGTCTTAAGAATATACAACCAGCCATTAAGTTTGGTAGCTACGTACAGGTAAATTTTGCAGGTGCAATGCTCAATAATATTTACCGCTTACCGCAAGAGTTAGTTAATAACAAAACCGTATGGATCGTTAATGAAGAGCAGCAACTTGAGCCGCGCAAAGTCACAGTTATTCGTGAAGAGGGTGAGTACTTTTACATCAGTGATGGTTTGCAAGCAGATGATAAGTTGGTGATTACTTTGCCAGAATATCCGCAAAAAGGCATGGCTGTAAAAATTGCGGGCCTTCAAAATACTAAAAATACAGAGGCACTTGAAAATGCTTCCACTGAAAAATTATAAAGGTAGGCTGAGTTATGAGTAACACTGAACTACCAAATACAGCGCCTAACGCTGAAAAACAAACCGGTATTATTGCTTACTTCGCTAATAACTCCGTTGCTGCCAACCTAATGATGATTTTTATTGTGGTGATGGGAATTATTAGCTTTCTAAATATCCAACGCCAAATGTTTCCTAATGTAGAGATTAACTACATTAATATTGAGGCTAATTACCCCGGTGCCTCTCCTCAGGAAATAGAAGAAAGCATACTTATAAAAATTGAAGAGTCGCTAAAAGATGTGACCGAAATTAAAAAAGGTGTGTACAGGGCATTTAGAAATGGCGGTAGAGCAAGTCTTGAAATTAATACTGATGTAGAGCTGACCGATATACTCGATAAAGTTAAGTTACGGGTTGATGGTATAGCAACGTTTCCTGCCGGTATGGAACCGGTCACCATAAGTCAGGTTGAGTTTAGGCAAGATGTTATAGGTATGACGCTCGTTGCTGACTTGCCGCTTACTGAGCTTAAGCCTATAGCAAACCAAATAGAGGATGAGTTACTACAGCTATCTAACGTGTCGTTAGTGGTAAACGATGTTCCTCTTGATGAAATAGCAATTGAAATCGAACCCGATACGCTGCGTCAATATAACCTAACCCTTAGTGATGTAATGAATGCAGTGCGTCGTTACTCAGCTAACTTTTCGGCGGGGCAGCTAAAAACAGACGCAGGTGTTATTTCTGTTCGCGTCGAAAATCAGTTTTACTCTGGTGAAGAATTTAGGCAAATACCGGTAAAAATAGGGGCTAATGGCGCTAAAGTGTTACTGCAAGATATTGCCGTGATTAAAGATCAGTTCACTGAAGGTGAGCGTTACTTTAAATTCAATGGTGAAAATGCGGTTTATATATCGGTGAAAGCGACCGAAGAGCAAAGTATTATCCCAGTTGCTGATTCAGTAAAAGCATTTATAGAATTAAAAAATAAAGAGCTACCACTGGGGGTTCGCTTAGAGCCATTAATGGATATGACGTACTACTTAAATGCTCGCTTAGACATGATGGTTACAAACCTTATTCAGGGTGCTGTTTTGGTTGCAATTATGCTATCAATCTTTTTACGCTTTAAGTTGGCATTATGGGTAATGATTGGTTTACCAGTGTGCTTTTTGGGCGCAATGATGATGATGCCACTGTTTGGTGTAACCATTAATATTTTATCACTTTTTGCTTTTATTATGGTGCTAGGGATTGTGGTGGACGATGCCATTGTCATAGGCGAAAGTGCCTACACCGAAATAGAGAAAAAAGGCGGCGGTGTTGTTAATGTGGTTAATGGCGCAAAACGCGTAGCAACCCCTGCAACTTTTGGTGTACTAACTACCATTGCAGTATTTGCTCCATTTACGTTATCTACAGGCCCAGAAAGTGCCTTCTTTTATGGTATAGCTGTGGTGGTAATGCTGTGCTTGGTATTTAGTTTGATTGAATCAAAGTTGATATTGCCTGCCCATATTGCTCACACTCATTTTTCACCAATAAAAGAGGGGGGCTGGCGAGATCGGTTTAATACGCGATTTTTTGGTTTTGTAAATGGCCCATATAAACGCTTTGTTATACGTTGTGTTGAATGGCGTTGGTCAGTGCTATTTTCATTTATTGCTCTATTAATCGTAACCTTTGCTTTAATCTCATCAAATCAAGTTCGTACCGGGTTTATGCCAAAGATCCCGCATGACTACCCGCAAATAAATCTAGAAATGAATGACAATGTATCAGACATACAAACAATAAATGCTATTCGTGAAATAGAAGCGATGGTGATTGCGATTGATGAAGATACCGAACGCAAATATGGTCAAAAACTCATAAGAGATATTTTAGTATTTAACCAAGGGCGAACTGAAGCACAAGTGCTTGTTCCCCTTGTTGATGAAAGTATAAGGCCTTATAACGCGTTTGAATTATCACGACGTTGGCGCGAGGCGATGCCCGATATTGCCGGTGTTAAATCATTAACCATTTATGATGATGTAAATGGAGGGAGCAGTGACGGCGAATTTGGTTATTTATTATATGGCTCTGATATTGATACATTAAATAATGCAGGACGTCGTTTTATAGAGTTGCTGCAACAGCAAGAAGGTTTGTTTGATATTAGCTCAACAATAGATCCTGCAAGTAAAGAAGTGCAAATGAGCCTAAAACCGGTCGCTTACGATTTAGATTTAGACTTAGCTTCTATTGCAAATCAAGTTGGGGCAAGCTTTTACGGTGGTGAGGCTCAACGTGTTATTCGCCGAGGCGAGGAAGTACGTGTAATGGTGCGTTACCCTAAACTGACTCGAGAGGCATTTTCGTCACTTAAGCATGCGGTTGTTACTACCCCGCAGGGCCGTGAAGTACTGCTTGGTGATGTAGTTGAACTTACTGAAACACCAGGCATTAGTTATATCCGCCGGGAAGGGGGCTATCGTACTGTGTATGTTTATGGAAACATAGATGAAGAAGTGATTGAGCCAAACGAAGTTGTAGATCAAATTAAAGAAAAGCTACTACCACAACTTAAAGAAGAGTATCCAAGTGTTAAGTCAGAACTAGGTGGCGCCATTGAAGAGCAACAAGATCAGGCTAATCAGCAGAAGATGTTTTTCTTCGGCGGTATGATTTTGGTGTATATTTTATTAGCCGTACCCCTTAAGAGTTATGCGCAACCACTTATTGTTATGTCGGTGATTCCATTTAGCTTAACGGGAGCAATATGGGGGCATTACTGGTTTGGTTTGGATATAACTTTAATGTCTGGCTTTGGTATTATTGCAGCAGCAGGGGTGGTTATAAACGACTCACTCGTTATGACCGATTATGTGAATCAAGCCCGTAAAACAGGTGTTAGTATTAAAAATGCTGTAATAGATGCCGGTTGTGCTCGATTCAGACCTATATTACTTACTTCAATTACTACATTTGCAGGTGTATTGCCCATTATGTTTGAAACAAGCCTGCAGGCTAAGTTTGTAATACCTATGGCGGTAGCGCTTGGTTTTGCAGTGATGTTTGCAACATTAATAACACTTATATTAGTGCCATGCTTGTACATTATATTAAGTGATATTGGTAAGGTGTTTACACGCATTTTGGGTGGGATTAGGACTGTATTTAAACGTCGCCCACAGAAGGTTTAGCTCAATAAATAACATACGGGCTTAAATGCCGGGTACAAAAAGCACTGAATGATTAACCATTCAGTGCTTTTTATCATTTGTTGTTACTACATTAAGTATTAAAACAACAATAATTAATCTTTAAATTGCTTATGGCAATCTTTACAGCCTTTAGCCCATGCGCCAAAAGCTTTACCAATTACGGCCTTATCGCCTGATTGAGCCGCTACTGCTAGTTCATCTGCGTACTGTTGGAATGCAGTTGCTTTTTTCATAAAAGTATCGTTTTCAGACCAAACAGCAGCAAGTGCAGCTGTGTCGCCTTTATCTGTTCCTTCGTAAAACGCTTCCCATGGCATTTTTGAAAGTGCAGCTGCGTTGTTAGCACGCTTTTTAAATTGCTCTGCGTCAAAAGGTACTTTACCTTTTAGCATTGCGCCCATGTCACCAATTTGTACTGAGATCATTGAAAACGCTGCTTGGCGGTATTCAATCGCGTCACTTGGCTCTTTAAATGCAGAATTTGCCGATACGCTAAATGCACACGTTGCCAGTGCTATTGTTGCTAATACTTTTTTTAATTTCATGTTTGCCCCTGTTGAAAATTGTAATTCTTAATTCGGTATCTTGTATCTAACATCGTATTTATTCAAGTGAATACGATAGATTTAACTAAAACTTAATCGTTTATATCAATATCTGCAAATATCATCCCGCGACGCATGCTTCTAGTTGCTAAGAATACCTCACCAAGTAACGACATAAATGCACATATGAGTAATGCCATTGCTGCTACAAAACAACAAGCAATAGTCACGCCTAAGTTTATAGATTGAATGTGCGATAAAAATAACAACATAACCACAGCGCATACAAGTAATGCGCTTAATACACTTAAACTAAAAGCAATATGAATACATCGAGAACGCTTTAAAAGAGCGCGCAGCTCTGTAGCGAGTGATTTATTAAAGTCCTCGTCAGTACTTACTTTTAATCTGCGTTCTAACTGACGTGCCCTATCGGTAATACGTGCCAAACGATTAGATAAAACACCTAAAGTAGCGGCAATACCCGTGATCAAGAATACTGGGGCAACAGCTGTTTGAATTACTTTAGCCATAGTTAAAATATTTATTACTTCGTTATTCATTCCTACCCTTAATCAGTTGAGCTTGAAAATGACTTATATATCTACAGAGTACCTGATGTAGGCTTATTAAGAAAAGAGGAATTACGTTGATTTACTTTACATAGCTTCACAAAGTAAATCACAACACAGGTTATTTTTAGGTATATTTAATTACTTAATAAAAAAATAAAAACCAACAAGGACTTTGACTGATGAAACGTATTCCATTCGCACTTGCTGCATTATCGCTAGCTATTTTAAGTGGCTGTAATCAAGCCCCTGAAGAAACCAAAAAAAATAATACACAAGTTAAAACGGTTCAAGTAGCCCAAGCTATTGCCCCAGTTGCTAAAAAAGTGCCTCATGAGATGACTATTCATGGTGACACACGTGTAGATAATTACTATTGGTTACGTGATGACGAACGTAAAGCGCCAGAGGTGATTAACTATTTAGAAGCTGAAAATACATACACAGATGCAATGCTTGCACATACCAAAACGCTGCAAAGTGAATTGTTTGAAGAGCTAAAAGGGCGTATCCAAAAAGACGATGATTCAGTCCCAGTTAAAAACGGTGATTATTTTTACTCAACGCAAACACGTGGCGATAACGAGTACACTACTTACTTACGCAGCAGCGATTTTGCAGGTACCGATCAGCAAGTTATTTTAGATGTAAATGAGCTTGCGAAAGGCCATGATTATTATGCAGTAAGTGGCTTAAATGTAAGCCCGAATGGCAATTTAATGGCTTATGGGGAAGATACTGTTAGCCGTCGTATTTATAGTATAAAAATAAAAGATTTAACAACCGGTAAATTACTCGAAGATACACTTGAGGGCACCAACGGCGGTATAGTTTGGGCAAACGATAATAAAACGGTTTATTACATTAAAAAAGATTTACAAACTTTATTAGGTTATCAAGTTTATCGTCATACATTAGGTACACCACAAGCTGATGATGAGCTAATTTACGAAGAAACTGATACCAGTTACTACATGGGTATGAGTAAAAGCAAAGATGAGTCAGAAATTTATATTTGGCACAGCAGCACAGCAGCATCAGGCGTATCGGTACTAAGTGCTGATGATACTAAGGCAATGCCTAAACGCTTAATTGAGCGCGAAGCAGGGCTTGAATATGAAATTTCGAAGCTAGGAAATACTTACTACATTGTAACTAACTTAGATGCTGTAAATTTTCAGCTGATGAAAGTGGATATTGATAAAGCTGGTGACAAAGCAAATTGGCAAAGTGTGATCCCAGCGCGCGATGATATTAAACTCGAAGGCATTGATTTATTTAATGACTACTTAGTTTACCAAGAGCGTGAAATGGGCCAATCAAAGTTGATTGCGCGTGATTTAAAAACAGGTAAAGAGTTACCACTGAGCTTTAACGATAGCGCTTATACAATTGGTACTTATGGTAATAACGATATAGATAGCAGCACGTTACGTGTTTATTACACAAGCATGACTACACCAAGCTCATCGTACGATGTAGATTTAGCGACTGGCGATAAAAAACTACTTAAACAGCAAGCTGTATTAGGTGATTTTGATGCTGATAATTACGCCTCAGAGCGTATTTTTGTAACAGCACGTGATGGCATAAAAGTACCGGTAAGCTTAGTTTACCGAAAAGATGCGTTTAAAAAAGATGGTACTAACCCGCTACTGCAATACGGTTACGGCTCTTATGGCGCAACCATGGATCCTACTTTTTCAAGCACGCGTTTGAGTTTACTTGACCGTGGCTTTGTATTTGCAATTGCCCATGTACGTGGCTCGCAAATGCTAGGTCGTCCTTGGTACGAAGACGGCAAGCTACTCACTAAAAAGAATACGTTTAATGACTTTGTTGATGTAACTAAAGCATTGGTTTCTCAAAAGTATGGCGCAAAAGATGAAATATTTGCGTTAGGTGGCAGTGCTGGTGGCTTATTAATGGGCGCAGTAGCAAACCAAGCGCCTGAGCTTTATAAAGGCATGGTTGCTGCGGTACCGTTTGTAGATGTAGTAACAACGATGCTTGATGCGAGCATTCCGCTTACAACAAATGAATACGGCGAGTGGGGTAATCCGAACGAAAAAGCGTATTACGATTACATGCTGTCTTACTCGCCATACGACCAAGTATCTAAGCAAGCATATCCTAATATGTTGGTAACGACTGGCTTGCACGATTCACAAGTTCAATACTTTGAACCTGCAAAATGGGTTGCTAAGCTGCGTGACTATAAAACTGATGACAATAAGTTACTGTTTAAAATAGATATGGAAGCAGGGCACGGCGGCGCATCGGGTCGCTTTAAGCGCTTAGAAGATACCGCGCTAAACTATGCATTTATGCTTGATTTAGCGGGTATTAAAAAGTAATTAATTTATATATTTAAAATAAACAAAAATGTAAGGTGCTTTTTAAGAAAGCACCTTTTTTTGTGGCAAGTTAAAGCTAAACATAGTGCCTTTACCAATTTCACTTTGTACGTAAATTTCGCTATCCATCAGTTTTAATAACCCTCTGCAAATAGCCAATCCTAAACCACCTTGCTGGCGCCCTTCTTTATTAGAATTACTTGCTTGGTAGTGCGGATCAAAAATAGCATTCAGCTCATCTTCTTTTATGCCTACGCCCGTGTCTGATACATGCACAAATAGTTGATTATCGTCACTGCGTTTTACATGTACTGCAATGCTGCCGCCGTGAGGGGTATGCCTAATTGCATTATCAATTAAGTTACTTAACACGCGCTCTAATTTAGCTATATCGGCAACCACAGGAAAATCACAAATCGCAGGTTCTACCGACAAACTAATGCCTTTTTTATCAACGGCTAAACTAAATTTTGCCATGCAATCGTAAATAAGCTCACCTAAATTAAAGGTTTCTTTATTTATACTTATTTCGCCATTTTCTAAGTGAGCAAGCTCAAATATTTGCTCTATGAGTAGCTTTAATTGCCCACAATTATTAAGCGATACCTGCAAGTATTCTTGCTGCTCTTTTTTACTTAGCTGCTCGCCTGACTGATTTAATACTTCTAAAAACCCCTGCAAGGAGGCAAGTGGTGTACGTAGGTCGTGCGATAAGTGAGTTAGTAACTCTTTGCGTTGTTTATCGCCTTGTTCAAGCGCTTTAAACTGCTCATTAATACGCGTTAGCATGGCTTGAATACTTCGCCCTAAACTATGCACTTCGTTACTTTTTTGCGTTGAATAGTTACTTAGCTTGGTGTCGGTAAGGCTGTAGTTAGCGGCTTCAATATTACTAACATCGCGTGCTAAGCGCTGAATTGGGTTGGTAAAAAAACGTAGTAAAATTAGCATCGCAATAAATAAAAATGCGAGTGCAGAGCCAAGCCATAAAGCGGCTAGCCATAACTTATCATTATTTTTTACAGTGCTTAGTGAGGTATCGTAAGCCTCACCACCAATAATTACATATAAATAACCTTGTAGCTTATCTTGATTAAATACTGGCGCGGCTGAAAATATTTTTTGTTGCTCTTTATTACGAGGATTATCACCATAAATAGGGGCAGCGCTTGGGTCGTTAATCAGCCTTTTTAAAGGCGTTAAACTAATATGCGTGCGTTTAACTTTACCCGGCTTTGCTGAGTAAGTAAGAATTTTTCCGGTTTCGTCTACAAAATAAAATTCAAACGCCGGGCCTAATAACATTAAGGTATGAAATAGGTTTTCAAGCGCTTTATAGTCGTAAACACCTTCTTTTATTAATGGATTATCTTGTACTAAATGCTCGGCAAGCGCCAAATGTAAATTTTGTTCTGCATGGTGCTTTGAAGTCAGTTCTAATTGCTTGCTCCAACCGTAAACTAGGGCACAAATAAAACAAAAAATTACGACGAGCGATATAGCTAATTTTTGATACAAAGATAATTTCATAATAGGTGTCTTAATTGAGTTGGCTAGGGTTTAGTTTGTAACCAACACCCCAAACTGTTTCGATGATAGGCGCTTGTTGGTGTTCTTCTAGCTTGGCACGTAAGCGGTTTATATGTGAATTAACCGTGTGCTCGTAACCACTGTGTTGATATCCCCATACTTTATCGAGTAATTGTTGGCGACTAAAAACATGATTAGGATGGCGTGCAAAGTAAACGAGTAAATCAAATTCGGTGGCTGTAAGGTTAAGGGCTTGTTTGCCTAAATACACTTGGTGCGAACTAAATTCTATATTGAGTGAGCCTACATTTAGTGTTTGTTCGCTATCAACGGGAGAGTTGTCGTTATTTTGGCTAGCGAGTAGCTGTGCTCTGTGGCGTAATTGGGTTTTTACTCTGGCTTGTAATTCGCGTGCAAAAAATGGCTTACAAATATAATCATCAGCGCCCATTTCAAGGCCAATAACTCTGTCCATATCGCTACTCAGCGCGGTGAGTAAAATAACGGAGGTAGTAGGGTAATGCTCTTTTATTTTTCGGCACAAACTCAAACCATCCATTTGCGGTAAGTTTATATCTAGTAAAATAAGTCCGTAGGGATGCTTAGCTATTTTTTTTAAGGCTAGTTCTGCGCTTACAACATGATCAACATGTAAGTTAAGCGACGTTAGCTGCGTGGTAATTAACTTACCTATTTCTCTGTCATCTTCTACTACTAATATTTTTTCGTGACGCATGTATTACCTCGTAAAAAGGGGGGCATCCGTGCTCCCTTACTTCCCCATTACAAGCTGGAACGTTACTGCGTGCGCGTAATTACTATTTTCGATACTGGGTTATCAAACTTATGTTCAACACCAAGTGCTGATGTAGATAATCCATCTTGATTTGAAACAATGCCTGGATGCATCGTTATTATATCGGCTGTATCGTCACGTATTTCGTTAAACCCTTCACCGCTAGCGGCAGGACCTGGCACAGTTTCAGCTGTTTCTGTATTTGCTTCCGTACCCGCATCATAAGCAGTCGTTGTGCGTGATAACGAACCGCCAACTTCTAATGTTGATACATCTAAAGAACTAAGACCGGTAAAAGCATCATTTGTATTCCCAAGCATGGCAGCAAATGACAAATTAAGCGTTTCTTGCTCTTCAACAGTAATGATTACTGTGGTGGTTTCACCAGGGCCAATAGCACCTTCAGCTGAAACTGCAGCAAGTGCACTTTCGTAGCTGAGGTATTCTTCATTTGCACCGCTTTCTGCAAGCATTTCTAAGCCAACAGAAGCTGTTGTACCGAAGGTCCAAGGTGCTTCATCTTCAAAAGCAATGACAGAGAGTGGTGACAAAGGCTGTCCTGCAGTTAAGTTACTAAAAGTAATAGTAAACTCACTGATCACAGGTTCTACAACAATTGGCTCAACAACGACCGGCTCTTCAACAACTGGGTCGTTATCATTATCGCTACACGCTGCAAGTGTGGTTGCAAGTGCAAGCACTAGTAGACTTTTTTTAAGGTTGTTAGCAGACGACATAATTATGCTCCTACTTAACTGTAACGGTTAATTGTGCTACTGGGTTTAACCATCTGTGTACTGTATTACTTAAATCGCTATTACCCGCTTCTAAATCGTCATCACCTAAGCTACCTGGGTGAATATGGATGCTTGTATTTGTATCACCACTTAATATACCTGTACCGCCAGTGCCAGCGTCGCCACCTGGAGCCGCAGGAATACCTGGGGTACCTGGTGCACCAGAGCCTTCAACTACAAGCTCATTGTTTTGTTCTGTGCCTGCATCGTAAGCATTTAAATTAATTGTGTAAGTACCCGCTTCTGTTGGGATTTTCCAGCTGTTTAAGCCTACAAAGCCATCATTAGTTGGTAGCATCATTGCAGTTAATGATAGGTACTCGTTACCGTCGATAGTGGTAAGTGTTGCCGTTGTAGATGCGGCTGGTGCAAGTAAACCTTCAGCTGGATTTGCAGCCATATCACTGCCCGCTGCAGTTGCTTGTGCAACTAGCTCTGCAATATTACCGCCTTCAGCCATTGTTTGTAATGCTGTAGATGCTTGCGTTGCTACTTCAAATAGTGTGTCTTCGCTGTTGTGTGCTGTAATTAACAGTGGAGTAAAGTGAATACCCTTGGTTAGGTTAGTAACTTTTAGGTCTAATTCTGCGGCCATAGTCGATTGGCTAGCTGCCGCTAAAAGAATTGCGATTGTTAATGTAGAAGTTTTCATTATTATTTCCTGTAAGTGATGATTCGAGTTAAGTATTGAATAATCGTCTCCAGAAACCCTCACAAACTTATCACTTTTTTATCACAAGATTGCACGCTGTGATTTTTAAACATAAATACGTTGGTTGATTTGTAGACATTTGTTTAGTTAAGAGGCAACATACATAAAACAAAAAGGAGAGTGTTATGGAAGAAAATCAACAGGTTGAACCAGTTAATAAAGATGACCGTACGTGGGCTATGTTATGCCATTTAAGTGCGCTTGCTGGGTTTGTTGTGCCGTTTGGCTCAATAATTGGGCCATTAATTGTGTGGTTAATTAAAAGAGATGAAATGCCAATTGTTGACGTGCACGGTAAAAAGGCGCTTAACTTTCAAATAACGATGGCAATTGCATATGTAGTTTGTTTTGTACTGATGTTTGTAGCAATCGGCTTAATATTACTACCTATAGTGGCAATTTTTGGGTTTGTAATGGTTGTAATGGCAAGTATTAAAGCTAACGAAGGTAAAGAGTTTAATTACCCGTTTAGTTTAAATTTGATAAAATAAACACACAGTTTATTTTTATACCAATTGCATTAAATTAGTGACCTATTGTAGCGATAAGAAAATAGCTCAATAACAAGGCTAAAATTATGATACATAGTTGTTCTATATAAATAATTTTTAACGTAGTTAGTGAGTTATTTAATACGCTAGAATGATCATGTTTTTAATAAAAT